>JAQBTI010000277.1 GCA_027624995.1 Chloroflexota bacterium | reverse complement strand
AACCAGCTATCTCCGGGTTCGATTGGCATTTCACCCCTACCCACAGCTCATCCCAGCCTTTTGTACCAGACACGGGTTCGGTCCTTCACCCAGATATTATCTGGGCTTCAACCTGGCCATGGGTAGATCACCCGGTTTCGGGTCTAATCCAGACAACTCACCAGGCATAATGGTGGCTCAGCGTTCGCCTTCGACCGCTTCCTCTTTTTTGCCCTTCCGAAGAAGGACTCCAAAGAGTCCGCGGCGTCAGGCTTCGGCTTTGCCGCCGCCCGGTTACGCCCTATTCAGACTCGCTTTCGCTTCGGCTCCGGAACTTATGTCCCTTAACCAGCTGCCTAGATTAACTCGCCGGCTCATTCTTCAATAGGCACGCGGTCATCCTCCCTAAGGAAGACTCCCACGGCTTGTAAGTCTGCGGTTTCAGGTCTATTTCACTCCCCTTTCGGGGTACTTTTCACCTTTCCCTCACGGTACTGGTTCGCTATCGGTGGCCAAGGGTATTTAGCCTTAGAGGGTGGTCCCCCCAGATTCCCACCGGATTTCTCGTGTCCTGTGGTACTCAACAACACATCAGAAGCCCTCTTCTTTTCGCCTACAGGACTCTCACCTTCTACGGTTGTCCTTCCCAGGTGCATTCGGCTAAGAATAAGGTTTTTGACTTCTCGCTCCTTGCTGAGGTTAGAGCAGACGCGTGTTACAACCCCCTACGGACATAGGGCCTCAGCCCACTAAGCCCGCCAGGTTTAGGCTCTTCCCCGTTCGTTCGCCACTACTAGGGGAATCTCTTTTGATTTATTTTCCTCAGGGTACTTAGATGTTTCAGTTCCCCTGCTTACCCCCCCGACAAGTCGGGGTTCCTTGGTATGACCCAAGACGGGTTCCCCCATTCGGGAATCCCCGGCTAAGCTTGCTAGACAGCTCACCGAGGCTTTTCGCAGTCTTGCCGCGCCCTTCTTCGGCCCTTGGCCCCAAGGCATCCACCACAGACCCTTATTAACTTGACCCACATTGAGGCTCATCTATCTTTTCATTTCGACAGGAAATCAGTTGTTAAGGTGCAGAGAGAACCCGAGGTGTGTACCGGTCTATCAGATAGGGGTACCCATCGGAATCTCGTACGGGGTGCGGCCCGGGACGAGCCCGACTCCGCACACCGATGGGTAATTATATGGCATCCATCGCGCTCGGTCAACTGCGCTTAGGCGCGGGCCGGGATCAATAAGACTACACCCAACTCCCTGCTCCCTGCGGGTCCCGACGCTCATGCCGATCAGGTGCGCTCAAGGCAATAGATCGTTGGCGAAATGTCACCTGCCACGGACGGCACGATCACCTGGAACTCACGGACGCTCTTCCATTGTTCTCTGACGCTGCCGAGCGCTGACTCGAAGAGCTTCTTCCGAACGGTGATTGCGATGAACGACGCGCCGGGAGCCGCGATTCGCGAGGTTTCTGACAGCGCTGCAGCGTACAGATGATCGATCTGGCCCTTCGTATCGACAAGCATTCCATACGGAAGGTCAGCAACTATCTCGTGTATCGACGCCCGTGGGAACGGCGCGTGCCCTGCATCTCCTCTCAGCAGGAGACTCCTATTGCCATAGCCGGCAGCGAGCAAGTTGTCATTCGCGCATTGGATTGCGTGCGTGCTGTTGTCTATGCCGGCCGCAAGCGCCGCCGGAGCGTAGTCCAACCGTTCCGCCAGAAGCGTCCCGGAACCGCAGCACAGGTTCAGAAAGTTGTTGCCGCCTGATGGGCGAGCCAGCCTGACCATGACGTTTGCTATAGTGGCGTTCAGTGCCCCGGGGTAGTCGCGGACTCGCCAGGGCCGGGATGCCATGGGCTTGGGAGTCAGCCGCACAAGCACCTGCCAACCATCCGATCCGTCAGGCGGACGACGGACCGCTACGTGGAGTTGCGCTGGACCCTGACTGTAGTCTAGGGCGAGGGCGTCGGCGATTCCCGTTTTTAGGCGGGCAAAGACCGTTGAGTCCGAACCCGCTGCACTGATCCGAAAGCTCTTGAATACCGTACTTGGATTCAGGGAGATCACATCTCTGAGTGCGCCGAGAAGGTATTCGAAGTTCTCATGGCCGAGGAGCGCTTTTGGCCTGGCGACCCTAAAACCGTGTACTAGATGGACGGCGACTACGGACCGTTGACTCATCAAGCGGCGAGGGTCTCCACTGTATCTAACAGGGATCCTGCCATTGTGGGCACGACCTATGACCGCCGAGTCGCGTAGTTGGAATCGGAGTTCTTGTTCAGCGAACTCCTCCAGGCCTCGAAGGACTTCGACCTCGAAGTCGCGTGCGGTGGGAGTTCGTGGGACGTGAACGGGTGTAGCCGCCATTTCTCGATATTACCAGGGACGACCCGATGGCGTGGCATCAGAATTCTCATGATAAGATCGTTCGACACTTTTGCGACAGGAGATTAGGCCGCGTGATTCGGAAGACAAACATAGAGCTTATTCGAGGGGAGCAGATAGTGTTCCAGGCTGACCCGGTCGTCCTTACCAACCAGCGGGTACTGGCCAACTGGAAGGGTCCGGACGGAGGGCGACCCTCGGTCCAGGCCCCGATCGAAGAGTTACTCGAATACGAAAAACGGAACGGGGGCCAGGAGAGCCGCGCTCAGACCGGCCTACAGCTAATTGCCGCAGGTATTGTTCTGCTGGCCGCCAACCTCTTGCTGGATAAGGCGGTCTCAGGAGGGCTCCCTTCCCTACTCGACAGCATCTTGTTCGTCGGAGAGGCGATAGCACTCATCTACGGCACCTACATTTTGTTAACCAGCTTCGTCAGCCCCGCGCCTAGAACCACGATCCTTTTCACCAACATTGAAGGCAAGACCTTCGCAATCTCTTTCCCCGGTTGGGACAACTCCCAGGCACAAGAGTTCACAATCCGGTTCGATCGCGCAAAACGGGACATTTAGCCCTCAGTCCCATTACCTTCTTTCGGACGGTCGGACTCTCCCCGTACGACGGAAAGAGCCAGAGCGGCACCCATGAACACTGCGGCGACCAGGAATGCCCGCTGAAGCCCTTCAACGAACGCCTCCCGTACGCCAGCGCCGCCTTCACCTCCAACGGCCCCGAGATTCGGCTCGACGCCCATCGACGCCATGGTGACGCTAACGATGGCTGTTGCCAATGCCACTCCGGTCACGTTCGCCGCCGTCCGGGTGAGATTCAAGAACGCAGAGGCGATGCCGTAGCTCTCCCGGCCGATCGAACTCATGATCGCGCTGGTGTTGGGCGATGAGAACGCTCCCATCCCTGAGCCAGACAGCACCATGCCAATGACGACGTGCGAGTCCGGCGAATCCAGGTCCAATCGAGAAAAGACGAGCATCGCCGCCGCGGACATCGCCATCCCACCTACCGCAGGCCAGCGCGTCCCTATCTTGTCCGACAGCCTTCCGGTGAGCGGTCCCATCACTGCCATACAGATCGCCCCCGGCACCATCAGGAGTCCTGCCCGGCTTGCCGGATGACCCATGACCTGCACGAGATAGAAAGGCATCATGAAAAAGACGGCCGAGTTCCCGAGGAAGGAGAGCCCGCGCGAGGACGCGCCCATGGAGAACTGCCGGCTGCTGAAGAACCTCATGTCCAACATCGGGTCGTCGCTTCGTCGCTCCCACCAGACGAACGCGGATAGCAGTGCGCCCGCGCCCGCATATCCGGCCAGAATCACCGGCGAACCCCATCCGAGACGGTAGGAATTCGTGATGGCGAGAAGGAAGGTGACGAGGGCCCCCGACGACAGGGCGGCTCCCGCCCAATCGAAGCTCAACCTACGAGTGCGACCTGCTGTACTCAGAGGACCCCTGATCGCAACTGATGCAAAGGCCATCGCAACCACGGCAACGGGTACGCCAGCGAAGAAGACCGCCCTCCAGCCAAATCCGCTGACCAACAA
>JAQBTI010000276.1 GCA_027624995.1 Chloroflexota bacterium | reverse complement strand
CGCCCGAGGACGGACCGGCGGATGGCCTGGGCGTGACTATCGACTCGACAGTCGTGGGGATGACCGCGGAAGAGATCGCGGAAGAGCTCAAGGATGGCAATCCCAGCATATGGGTCCGCCATCCTGTGGGGCCGGACTCCCTGGTCTTCCGTATGCCCACCCTCAAGCCGGGCGGCGAGCAGGTCATCGCGCGAAGAATGCGGGAATTGCTTGCCTAGCCTCGGCGAGACCTGGTATTGATTAGCATCGACCTAATACGCGAGCAGCCGGACGTAGTGCGCGATGCCGCGCTGCGACGGGGCGACGACATCCAAGTCGACCGCATCCTGGAGCTTGACTCGCGCCGGCGAGAGTTGATCGCCGAGGGTGACGAGCTCCGGGCCCGCCGCAACCAGGTAAGCAAGGCGCTGGGAGAGACCAAGGAGAAGCCTCCCGAGGTGCTCGCGGAGATGCGACAGGTCGGCGCTCGAATCAAGGAGCTTGAGGCCGAGGCCAGGACCAACGACGGTGAACTCCAGGCGCTCCTTCTGGCGGTCCCGAACATACCCGACGCCGACGTGCCCGCGGGCAAAGACGACTCCGAGAACGTCGTGATCCGGACAGTCGGCGAGTTGCCGTCCTTCGACTTCGAACCGCTGCCTCACTGGGAGCTCGGCGAAAACCTGGGAATCATCGACTTTACTGCCGGCGTAAAACTCTCTGGCTCTCGCTTCTACGTGCTCAAAGGAAAGGGCGCGACCCTACAGCGCGCCCTGATTTCATGGCTGCTCAACCTGCATACCCGGGAGCACGGCTATGAGGAGCTCTACCTGCCGTACATCGTGAGCAGGGAAACAGTCACGGGGAGCGGCCAACTACCCAAGTTCGCCGACACGATGTATCACGACGACGAGGACGATATGTGGCTGGTGCCCACCGCGGAGGTGCCGATCACGAACATGCACGGCGGCGATATACTGTCCGCCGACCAGCTACCGCTCAACTATGTTGCCCAGACCCCCTGCTTCAGGCGCGAGAAGGCCGCGGCCGGCAGGGACACTCGGGGCATAAAGCGTGTCCATCAGTTCGAGAAGGTTGAGATGTACAAGTTCGTGGAGCCGTCGGAGTCCCCAGCGGCCCTAGACCAGCTCGTCGCCGATGCCGAGGACGTGTGCAGCCAGTTGGGGATTCCATACCAGGTGAAACTACAGTGCACCGGCGACATGGGGTTCTCCGTGGTGAGGACCTACGACGTGGAGCTATGGGCGCCAGGGTGCGGCGAGTGGCTGGAGGTGAGTTCGTGCTCGAACTGCACGGACTTCCAGGCACGGCGGGCGAATATCCGGTACAGGCCTGAGGTGGGCGCGAGGCCCCGGTTCGTCCACACGCTTAACGGCTCTGGACTGGGGATTCCCCGGACGATGATCGCCATACTGGAGCACTACCAGCAGGCGGACGGCTCCGTGATGGTCCCCGAGGTCCTACGGCCCTGCACGGGCTTCGACCGCATCGGCTGATTCGAAATCGTCATGACTCCGGACATTACAGAAACACAGAAAGGCGCTCTTGGAGAAGCCTACGTTGCTGTACAGATCATGATTAAGTCCAAGGGGCGTCTTTCACCGTTCACGCCGATGGCAGACGACGCTGGCATCGACCTCATCATGTACGACAAAGTCACCGGTGGCTCAATTCCTCTTCAGGTCAAATCGCGAACAAAGACCATAGCCAGATCGCCAAACATCGTGCATTTCGAGATACGCAAGGCCACGTTTCGACCCTACGCTCGCGCATTTTGCCCTTGCAGTCCTATTAGGATCAGATTTGGAAGACTTGTCGATAAGGCATGCCTGGCTACCCGATGGATCGCCTGAAGGAAGTGGCGAGAGATACCGGTAAAAAGCTGGTCCTACGGCCGAGCTGCGCTCCTGGTTCGCGCGACCGCTATGTACGTTATAGGTGTGCAGACATAACTGAGGTCGCCGCTCGTTTGATGGCTAATCAGGAGGGCTACCCTATTAACTGAAGCCGGGCATTCGCCCTAAACCGGACCGCCGTACTCCTCGCGGAGCACCCGCTTGAGCACCTTGCCTAGCGCATTGCGGGGCAACCGGTCGATAAAGACCACCGACTCGGGCTTCTTGAAGCTGGAAAGACGTACACGGCAGTACTCCGAAAGTTCATCCTCGGTCGACGTCTGGCCTTCCTTGAGCACCACCACGGCTCGTACACGCTCTCCCCAGTCGACGTCCGGCACTCCGATCACGGCCGCCTCGTCGATAGCAGGGTGCGACTGTAGGACCAGCTCGACCTCCTGAGGGGACACCATCTCGCCGCCGCGCTTTATGAAATCCTTGGCACGTCCTGCGAGATAGATATAGCCGTCCTCGTCGAAGTAGCCCAGGTCGCCTGTGTATAACCATCCGTTGCGGATCGTCTCGGCGGTAGCTGCCTCCTGGTGCCAGTAACCCTTCATCAGGCGGCTTCCGCTGGCGACGATCTCGCCAACCTCGCCCTGGTCCACGGGATGGCCGTCCTCGCCCACGATTCTTACCTCTACGTCCTCCAGCGGTCTGCCGATAGAGGTCAGGCGCTTCAGTTTCACCTCGATCTCTTCGGAGGTACCCTCCAGCACGTGGTCGTCCGGAGGGAGCATGGTGATCGTGGCGGCCGTCTCCGTCTGGCCAAAGGCATTAATGAACCGTGCGCCGGGGAATTTTTCAATGGCTCGACGGATCACTTCTAGCGGCATGGGTGCTGCGCCGTAGGTAATTACGTCCAGACTGCTCAGGTCGTACCGGCCGAACTCCGGGTGGTCCATCAGCATTTTCAACATCGTCGGGACCATCATCGCGCGGTTGGCGCGCTCGCGTTCCACGAGTTGCATCCATTCGCCCGGCTCGAACTGCCTCTGTATGACGAGCGTCCGACCGCCATACACCGCCGACATTACCGCCTGCATGGCAGCGATGTGGTAAAGAGGGACCGTCAGGATGTTGCGTCCCTCTTCCTCAGGGTCAGACGGTGTGACGTTGGTGAGGACGTAGGAGGAGAAGCTTTCGTGGCTGAGCATCACGCCTTTGGGCTCTCCCGTGGTCCCCGCCGTGAACAGGATTGCCGTGAGGTCGTCGTCATCGCCGTCGGGAAAGTGATCTTCGCCCGCCGTGGAGGCCAGAATGCTTTCGTAGAACGGCCAGCCTTCTACGTGGGTATCCAAAGCTACGAAGTGCTCGACCGTCTCGAGATCGGGCGCGAACGACCGAACGTGGTCGGCGTACCGGCTGCCGGCCAGCAACACCTTTGCTCCCGAGTCGTTGAGCATATAGATCAGCTCATCGGCGCGGGCCCTGAAGTTCAGCGGCACGTAGACCGCGTCTAGTTTGGCCGCGGCGAAGTAGGCCTCGACCTGCTCGTTGGAGTTGACCTGGAGTGTGGCGATTCTGTCCCCCGGCTCAACCCCGAACTCTGCGAACGCGTTAGCCAGCCGGTTCACGCGGCCTTCGAGCTCCTGGAAGGTGATCCGCTTCTGCTCGAAAACCAGGGCAAGCCGGTCCGGCACGACGGCTGAGGCGATGGAAAGGAACTCGGTAGTGTTCACTGTTCTTGGTCCGGTCTCCCAGGCACTGGAGCGCCCGGTTGTCAAACCCCGGATTTCAGTCCGAGGGAGATGCGTTACACAATGCGCCGCGTTTTACTTCGGAGGCCAGTTTAGCCAATCCGAATAGGTTCAGTCTATTGGGTGGCGAGTCCCGACATCAGCAACTTCGCCAGCAGTCGTTTCTCAAGATCGAGACTCGCGGCAAGCGGCAGGTCCATTCCCCGGGCAATTGCAAGCTTAACGGCGGCAAGCGCGGCGGGGTCGCGACTCGCCAGGTCAACGGCGACTCTCTCTGCTTCGGGAAGAAGACTCTCCCGAGGCACGACTCTGTGCACCAGCCCAATTCTGCGAGCCTCCGTC
>JAQBTI010000275.1 GCA_027624995.1 Chloroflexota bacterium | reverse complement strand
CTCGGAGGCGAATTCTACCGGTGGGAGTTCGCTACAGCCGTGGCAGGGGCGATACTTGGCATTCACCCGTTTGACCAACCCAACGTCCAGCGGGCCAAGGACATGACTGAGAACGTGTTGGGGCAATATGAGGCGTCCGGTAGGCTGCCCGACGCCGAGGCCACTTCATCACTCCAGGAGCTCCTGTCTCAGTCCGGCCCAGGTGACTATCTCGCGATCATGGCCTACGTTCGGCAAACCCCAGAGGTAGACAGGGCACTCGAACTGCTCCGCCGGAGGGTCCAGGAGCGATACGGCATCGCTACAACACTAGGCTACGGCCCGCGATTTCTGCACTCCACTGGACAGCTCCACAAGGGTGGTCCACGCTCTGGAATCTTCTTGCAACTTGACGAGGCCCATGTTGAGGACGTGCCCATTCCGGGCAGGCCATACACGTTCAGTGTCCTTGCAAATGCTCAGGCGCTAGGCGACTTGAATGCGTTGCAGGCCGCGGGGCGGCGCGTCGCCAAGGTCCATCTGGGTTCTGGTGCTGCGTCAAGCATCCTTACCTTAGCCGGCGAATTGGGCTAGAAGGGCGGTCCATATGGATAGGTTTGACGTAATCGTCATTGGTTCAGGCTCTGGCCTTGAGGTGTCCTCGGAAGCCGCGGAGCGCGGGCTCTCCGTAGCCGTCGTGGAGGAGGGGCCCTTCGGCGGGACCTGCCTCAACCGCGGTTGCATTCCCTCCAAGATGTTGATCCACTCCGCCGACATTATGGAGACGATCAAAACGGCGGGGCAATTTGGCATACACGAAAAGGTAGAACGGATCGATTGGCAGTCGATCATCCGCCGGGTGGCCGACGAGATCGACGGTGACGCGCGGGCTGTGGAAGAAGGGAATCAGAAGGCCCCCAATATCACCGTGTTCAAAGGCCGTGGCAGGTTTGTGGCTGACAAGACCCTGGAGGTGAACGGCCAACGCCTCACGGCGGAGACGGTTCTGATCGCCGCAGGCACTCGTCCCCGGGTGCCCGAGATTAGGGGACTCTCGGACGTGCCCTACGTGACATCCGATGAGGCGCTGCGACTCCCAGAGCAGCCGGAACGGTTGGCAATAGTGGGCGGTGGATACATCGCCGCCGAACTCGGCCACTTCTTTGGTTCTCTAGGGACGGAAGTCACGCTTATCCAGCGAGGCCAATTGCTTGTCCAGCAAGAAGACAGGGACGTCTCCCGTCGTTTCACTGAGATCAGCAAGAGGAAATTTCGGGTGCTCCTAGATACCCAAATCTCACAGGTGTATCTCAACACGGACGAGGTCGCGATCGAAGTGTCCACGAGTGGAAATACCGAGACCATTACCTCGGACCTACTCCTGATAGCCACTGGTCGCGTACCCAACTCAGATCTTACGGAAGTTGGCCGCACGGGCGTGGAGGTCGATCAGCGTGGATTCGTCAAAGTAGACGAGTTCCTGGAGACCGGGGTACCAGGCATCTGGGCGCTGGGCGATATTGTTGGGAAGAACCTCCTGAAACATAGCGCCAATCTGGAGGCAGCCTACGTCGCGCATAACATGTTCAACCCGGATAGCAAGGTAGCCGTCAATTACCACGCTGTACCTCACGCCATCTTCGCCTCGCCCCAGGTTGCGGGTGTCGGTCTAACCGAGCAGGCCGCGACAGAACTGGGAGTGCCCTATGTCGCCGCAACCTACAATTACTACGACACCGCCTTCGGTTCGGCCATTGAGGACCGCGATGGTTTCGTCAAGGTCCTGGCCCATCGGGAGACTCAAGAGATACTGGGCTGCCACATCATGGGCACCGACGCTGCCACACTAGTTCAGGAAGCAACCAACGCAATGAGGATGGGGCATTCCACAGACGCGATCACCCAGTCGGTCTATGTCCACCCGGCCCTGCCGGAAGTGGTTCAGAGAGCTTTTGGCGCCCTCCAGTTTTGACAATAGGAAGGTGTAGTGGATGACCCGGAAGAGGTTGAATTGCGACAGTACAGGAGCCAACGGCGGTACACAACCGGAGCGCCGATTGGGTCAACGCCGAGTCGATCGGCTGATACCTCACGGAAGCCTAGCGTCGCTGAGAGGTACGGAGGCGTCGTCATGAACCAGAGCGGCCGGACCCTACAGTGATCAGGGCCATCGTATTTGACCTTGACGGCACGCTGGTGCAGTCGGAGAAACTGAAGGCACTCTCCTATGCTATGGCCGTCCAGCGTCTCCGAGGGCTGCCAGAACCCGATGCCCGGGCCATAGAAGCGTACAGAGAGATAGTCGGCGCCGCCAGAGATGTCGCTTCCCGCGATATCGTGGAGAGTCTTGGACTGGAGGAGGACCTGCGGCCCCTGCTAGCCCAGCACGACGCTTCTGAGGATGGGAGGTGCTGACGGCTATGCGCAAAGAGATCTATGACGAGATGGTGGCCGACCCGCAGGCAGTAAGGGACAACCAGTGGCCCCACACAGTCGGCCTCCTCCGAGCTGCCAGACAGGCTTTTTGCCAGACGGCGCTGGCGACCATGTCCTATCGGAAGGAAGTGTTGCACGTCTTGAGAGCGCTGGACCTCGAAAGCTCGCTCGACGCGGTCTTGACCCGGGAGGACGTGCAGCAGCCCAAGCCTGACCCGGAAATATATTTGTTGGCATCTCGAAAACTCAACGTACCACCCTCGGAGTGCCTGGTAGTGGAAGACTCGCCCAACGGAGTGCGGGCGGGAGTGGCCGCGGGCATGAACGTTGTCGCCCTGGCCACGCCGTTTACCGCCGCAGGTCTTCATTCGAGCAATCCGTTAGAACACGCATGGGTGGTCCACGACCCGGAGAAGTTGGTTGAAGTTGTCCAGGAGCGAATTGCCGAACACGATCGGAGCGCTCATTCGTAGGGTTGCGGCGCGTCGAATAGCCGAGACCTACAGAGGTCTCAATGACCTGTTTGTCAACGCGCGGGCAGGGGCGACAGCCGCATGAGAGTCTGAACCACTGGCGATATCGCTTCGGCAGTAACAAATGCCACACCAAGGGAGGCAGCAAATGGAACTCGGAATGATTGGTCTCGGGCGCATGGGTGGCAACATGGCGCAGCGCCTGCTCCTGGGGGGCCACCGCGTCGTCGCTTACGATCCGAATGAAGAGTCGGTTGAGGCGTCAGCAAAGCAAGGAGCCGTTGCTTCCTCTTCTCTTGCGGATATGGTCGCCAAACTGGCCCCGCCCAAGGCTGTCTGGATGATGGTTCCCGCCGGCCAGCCAACTGAAGACACCATAAAGGCTCTGGCTGGCCTGCTGTCGCGGGGCGACACGATGATCGATGGGGGCAATGCCAACTACAAGGACAGCATGCGTAGGGCGTCGGAACTTGAAGATCAGGGAATCTCGTACCTCGACGCCGGTACCAGCGGCGGGATCTGGGGCCTCAAGGAGGGCTATAGCCTGATGATCGGAGGAGACGCAGAGGCGTTTCTGAGGCTCGAGCCGGTCTTCCAGACCCTGGCTCCCGGGCCGGACAAAGGATACGGCCATGTCGGGCCCGCCGGATCAGGGCACTTCGTGAGATGGTGCACAACGGCATCGAGTACGGTCTGATGCAGGCGTACGCGGAAGGCTTCGAGCTGATGAAGGCCAAACAAGATTTCGGGCTTGATATGGAGCAGATATCCGAAATCTGGCGTTACGGCAGTGTCGTTCGGTCGTGGTTGTTGGACCTGATAGCGGCGGCTCTACATGAGGACTCGGAGCTCTCGAGCCTCGAAGCGTACGTCGATGACTCCGGGGAGGGTCGCTGGACGGTGGAAGAGTCCATTGATTTGTCGGTGCCAACACCCGTCATCGCTGCGTCGCTTCAGGCGAGGTTCAGATCACGCCAGGACCAACCCTACGGTGTCAAGCTGTTAGCGGCGATGCGCAACCAGTTTGGAGGGCATGCGGTGAGGAAGACCGAG
>JAQBTI010000274.1 GCA_027624995.1 Chloroflexota bacterium | reverse complement strand
CCCTCATCCTAACCTTCTCCCGCGGAGGGGAGAAGGGACTTCTGAGACAGGCTCCGTGCGGTGCCCCTACTGCCTTCAAGGGACCTGGGCGTGTCAGGCGGCCGGCCCCATGTCCAAAGAAGAGGATTCCCGGTTAGCGCACCTCGACCTTCACCGTTACGGGCCCGAGAGGGCCGTAGGCGAACGTGGCCTCGTATGTGCCGGCCTTCTCGTATGTATAGGTCTGTTCGTGATGTCGCGGGAACGTCGCATTGGGCGTCCACATCAGGCATCCGGGCATGGAGGCTACGCCCATCCCGTCACCGAATTCCCATGACGTCCCTTGGCAATACAGGTCTTGGCTGCTGTCACGACCGCCGCTGATTTCGGCGGTAAAGAGGACTGTTAGGGCCTGGCCCGGCACCGGATCGGCCCTGAAGTCGATCGCGGTGGGGCCTGGGTCTCCGTCGTTCGCTAGAAAGGCACCCGAGACCAGCAGGACGGCGGCGTACTCCGGGTCGTCGCCCTGGCGCTCCGCCTCCGGGGTCCCCGGATACGGGTCCAGCGCCATCAGGGCGATCGAGTAGTCGCCGACATTGGCGTACGCGGCATCCGGGTCCGCGCCAATTGTCAGCTCGACCTTTCCTATTTCGTTGCCGCTTGAGTCGGCCAGGCTGACCGCAACCTTGGCTTCCCCGGCCCAGATGCAGGTCACGTTCGCCGGGCAGCGGGAGTCAGAGACCACGGCGTCGAAGCGGACTTCGAGCGACTCCGACACCAGGGCGGCCGAATCGCCCTCTTTGATTTTGAATGGCTCGTCGAGTCTGGTTACTTGAATGGGGCCACCCTCGCTTGACCCACCGCTTTGCGCGACCAGAGGATGGGTCACGTCGTTGACCTGAACGGTGTAGTGACGGCCGGGCTCGAAGTCGCTTCCCAGCGGGACCCGGGTCACGACGGTGCCGTAGACCATCGTGCACATGACGTTCTTGTCCTCGGGCACGAGATTTGTTACGCGTACCACCACCGTCGCGCCCTGGCGCTCCACGGTGTACCCGTCGAACCGGGCGCATCCGTTCGGCAGTCCGGACTGCACTACCAGGAAGTACTGGGGCGGCGCGGACTCGGCGACCTCGATATCCACGCCGTCGATGGGCGCCAGCACCGGTCTCATGCCGTCGCCTGGGTCTGAGTCCTGGGGCGGCTCGACCACGACCGTCGGCTCGGGCGCCCGGCACCTGATGGCGGGGCCCAGCGCCTGCACCTCATACGTCTCACCATTCACTTCCACGGAGTACACTGCGCACGGCTCTATGACGCGCCGGAGCGGGATCCTGCGCTCATCGAGCCTATAGATCTCGGCGCAGGCGACCAGGGAGTCGCCGGGACCGAGGTTCATTACGGAGACGGTGATTGATTTGCCATCCTGCGTCACGGTGTGGTCACTTGACTCGTAGCAAGCGTTCGGGAGCCCGGTGACCAGGACCAGCTCGGCGCTGCCACGGTCGACCTCTATCTCGACGCTGTTCACAGGGGCAGGTTCGAGGACCTTCTTGACCGCCGACGGCGGAGCCGTAGGCGTCGGGCTATCTTGGGGGGCGGGCGTCGATCCTACCGTCGGCGTAGCCTTCGGGACCACCGTCGGGGCGCTCGCCCCGGAGGACGAGCACGCCGCCGACAGGACCGCGATGGCGGCCAGTGCGATCAAGACTCTCGTAATCGATATCATCGTAAGAGCTCCTGTGGACTCGTTCTGTTGGCGTCTCACAACAGTAAAGACGCCAACAGGCTGGGATTTGTTCCACGGCCGAACGCCAGAGGAGTTGAGGGACGACAGGAAGGTCTAACTCGACGGTGAGACGAGGATTCGGAAAACGTCCTTGGTGGGCGCCATCATTCGGTCATAGCCCTTTTCGAGGACCTCGTCCAGACGAATGGTGTCCGAAATCAGCTGGCTGGTCTTGACGGCTCCTCGTGAGATAAGGTCCACGACTTCTTCAACGTCGCGCCGCTCGTAAGCAAGCACACCGACGACTTCTACCTCGCGGCTCACGATGTTGTTGAAGTCGAACTGCGGCTCGGTCGTGTATATGGCGACCAGTACGGCTCGGCCGGCGCGCCGCACCCACTTGATCGCGAGCTCGGGTGTGTCCTTCGTTCCGGCCGCGTCTATCACTACATCCGGCCCGACACCATCGGTGAGGTCCAGTAGGGCCTGCTCCGCGTCGTCGTCGGAGTTCACGGTAACATCCGCGCCGAGCTCAGCCGCGAGGTCGAGGCTCATCTGTCGTGTATCGACCGCGATGGTCCGCGCCCCCCGTGTCTTCGCAGCCTGCATTGCGAGTAAGCCGACTGTGCCGACGCCGAGTACCGCAACGGTCTCTCCGGCCTCAACGCGGCTCCGACGGACGGCGTGCAGGGCCACGGAAGCGGGCTCGACCAGCGCGGCCTCCTCGCTGCTGACGTTGTCGGGAAGACGGATGACATGCGATGCAGGCCAGACCATATATTCGGCCAGCCCACCGTCCAGTCCAAACCCGACGATGGCCGCCTGGGCGCACAGGTACTCCCGATCGTGCCTGCACCACCAGCACTTTCCGCATGTGAGGACACCGTCGATAACGGCCCGGTCCCCGACTGACAGCCCGGAGACGCCGTCGCCGAGCTTCTCCACCGTTCCGGTGGTCTCGTGCCCGACTATTAGGGGGGCCTGCTTGCCCGTCAGCGGGTTGGGCTTGTCGTGATAGATATGGTTCGGACCGTAGACGTATTCCTCAACATCCGTGGCGCAGATGCCACAGTAATCTATCCGTAGCCGCACCTCTCCTGGTCCAGGCTCCGGGTCGGGTACCGCCTCCAGTCGCAGGTCACGGTTGCCGTGGTAGACCAGGGCCTTCATGTCCAGACCTCCGCGAATTGCCTCAAGATCGGCCAATCATAGCACGGGGTCATTGCGCCCTAGCGGCGTGATAGAATGCACCAATCTTTTAGCAGACGACAGCGAGTAAGGAGACCAGAGTGAGAGCATACAGGGGCGTCTATCCAGCGATCGTTACTCCAATGACACCGGACGGAGGCATCAGCGAAGAGGGCTTCAGGGCGGCGATGGAGTTCAACATCCAGGGAGGGGTACACGGATTCTGGGTGGCCGGTGGGACCGGCGAGAGTATCTTGCTTGACGATGAGGAGAACAACCGAATAGCCGAATGGGCCGCCGACCAGAATCGCGGCAGGGTAAACAACATCATGCACGTCGGGGCTCCTACAACCCGTCGCGCGGCCGCGATGGCCGAGCATGCGGCAAAGGCCGGCGTGGAAGCCATCTGCGCGGTTCCGCCGTTCTTCTACAGGCCGGGCGACGACGGTATCGTCGAGTACTACAGGGCCGTCGGCGCCGCCGCTAATCTGCCGCTGTTCCTGTACAACCTTCCTGGCGCCACCGGCGTCGAGATAACGGTCGATCTGATGAAGAAGATTCAGGACAAGGTGCCTCAGTTGGCCGGACTGAAGCACTCTTCAGGGATGACCGAAAATATTCGGCACTTCAGCGAGATGGGTCTGGCGTGCTTCGTCGGCAACGCCTACGGTCTTTTAACCTCCTTGACCCTCGGCAGCGCCGGGGTGGTCGATTCCTCTCCTCAAATGGCGCCCGAGGTGTGGGTGGAGATCTATAACGCTTACGAGGCCGGCGACCTGGCCAGGGCCGAGAAGGCGCAGAGACGCGGGGCGGAGATCACCGATTTCATGATCCGGTACAAGAACCCGCATTCGCCCAAGGTGGTGTTGGGAGAGATCACAGGAGTCGACTGCGGAGACCCGCGGCTGCCGCAGCTGCCATTGAGCGCGGAGCAGAAGGCCCAATGCCTCCGCGAGGCAGCGGAGATGGGCCTCCTGGAGAAGGTCGCCGTGACCCAGGCAGGCGACTGATCGCGCTAGGGCAATCAAGGGGCGACCCATCGGGTCGCCCCTA
>JAQBTI010000273.1 GCA_027624995.1 Chloroflexota bacterium | reverse complement strand
ACGTACTGTTCGCTCTGATAGTCCTTCCCCTGACGGGGGCCGCGATGCTGTTGGCCATTCCAGGCCGCCGCGCGACCCTCATCAGGTGGACGGCCACGCTGTTCGCCTTCGCAGCCTTGGTGCTGTCCTCCTACACCTTCCTGTTCTACTACCTCGACCATCGAGACCAGGGCGGCATGCAGTTCATTCGGACCTGGGAATGGCTTGAGCTCCCCGGGGCCGGCCCCCTTGGGGGCCAGGGAATCAGTCTGGTCCTTGGTGTGGACGGAATCGCTGCGCCAATGCTCCTGCTCACCGGCATCGTGATGTTCACGGGCGTGCTCACTTCTTGGACGATCCGGGACCGCAGCAAGGACTTTTTCATACTGTACTTCCTGTTGCTCTCGGGGGTGTTCGGCGTCTTCGCCTCGCTGGACATGTTCTTCTTTTTCTTCTTCTATGAGCTCGCCGTGCTCCCCATGTACCTGCTGATCGGAATCTGGGGGAGCAGCAGCACATTCAGCACTTTCGTCAGGACCAAAGAGTACAGCGCGATGAAGCTGATGCTGTATCTGGTGGCGGGCAGCGTACTCGTTTGGATCGCCATACTGGCCATCTTCGTCGAGGGCGGCCTCGGGACGTTCAGTATCCTGGAGCTCGAGAAGGTGACTCTCTCGGAGAACTTCCAGCGCGTGTTCTTCCCGTTCTTGATGATCGGGTTCGGCGTCCTGGCCGGACTCTGGCCCTTCCACACGTGGTCGCCCGACGGGCACGTTGCCGCGCCTACGGCGGTCTCCATGGTCCACGCCGGCGTGCTGATGAAGCTGGGCGCTTTCGGCATACTCCGCATCGGCATAACACTGCTGCCCCAGGGGGCGGAGGACTGGATGCCGGTGCTAATCGGCCTGGGAACCGTCAACGTCCTCTACGGCGCTGTATCCGCCATGGGTCAGCGCGACCTTAAGTACATCATCGGCTACTCCAGCGTCAGCCATATGGGCTACGTGCTGATGGGCATCGCCACTCTGAACTCGCTCGGTGTGACCGGGGCCGTCTTGCAGATGTTCGCGCACGGCGTAATGACGGCCCTATTCTTCGCGGCTGTTGGCATCATTTACGACCGGACACACACACGGGACATCACCGTCTTGAGCGGACTGGCCAAACGGATGCCGGTTGCAGCCTCAGTCTTCACGGTGGCCGGTCTGGCATCCCTGGGGTTGCCGGGCCTGAGCGGTTTCGTAGCCGAGCTGCTCGTGTTCCTAGGCCTGTTCCAAACATACCCCGTTCTGGGCGTCCTCGGCATCGTCGGCGCAGCCGTTACGGCCGTCTACATCCTCAGGCTCCTGTCCAGGGTCTTCTTCGGGCCCATGGACGAGCGGTGGGAGGACCAGACCGACGCCTCACCTCGCGAGGGCTTCGTAACGCTGATACTCGTTGGCTTCATCTTTCTGGTCGGACTCTTCCCGTTCCCGTTCATCAGAGTGATAGATAGCGGCGTCGAGCAGCTTCTCGCTCGCTTCCCAGGTGCCGGATGAACGATTTCACCCTGTTCCTCCCCGAGTTCCTGGTAGCTGGCCTGGCGTTCCTTGTCCTCGCGGTCGATATCACGCTGCGCGCCGAGCGAAGGGCGATGCTGCCGTACATGGCGGCCGCAGGACTCGTCGCCATCCTGGCATTCTCGCTGACCGACCTATGGGACCAAGACGGGAGCATCTACGACGGCCTCCTGGTCGTGGACGACTTTGCCCTCTTCTTTAAGGCCTTTTTCCTAGTGATCGGCGTTGTGGTCATCCTGTCGTCCGTGGACTACGTGAAACGGCACCTCGAATATCCCGGCGAGTTCTACGGCATCCTGCTCTTCACCGTTGTGGCGATGATGCTGTTGGCTGCCTCGAGGGAATTGCTTACCGCCTATATATCGCTCGAGCTGCTTAGCTTCGGGTTGTACGTGCTCGTGGCCTACGACCGGTACAACCCGAAGTCTAACGAGGCCGGCGCCAAGTACATACTGCTGGGCGCGCTGTCATCGGCGTTCCTTCTGTACGGGATCAGCCAGGTGTACGGCCTGCTCGGGACGACGCGCTTCGAGGGCATCAGCGAGGCGCTGGCTGCGACCCCGGACATTAGCCCGGGCGTGATAGTCGGACTGGTCATGATCATCGCCGGGCTGGGCTTCAAGGTAGCGGCGGTACCCTTCCACATGTGGGCCCCCGACGCTTACGAAGGCGCTCCCATACCCGTGACCGCCTGGCTGGCGGTCGGCTCCAAGGCGGCGGCGTTCGCGCTCATCCTCCGGCTATTCAGCGAGGCCTTCATGCTGGCGGCGGCCGACTGGCAGGTCATCATCGTTATACTGGCCGCCCTGACGATGGTGGTCGGCAACCTGGGCGCGCTGGTCCAGACCAATATCAAGCGCCTACTCGCCTACTCGAGTATCGGCCACGTCGGCTATCTGCTGATGGGAATCGCCGCGTTGGCCGCCGTGGACTCGGATGGCCGGGTATCCACAGAGCTGTCCCACCTTGCCTCCAACGGAGTGATGTTCCACCTGGTGGCCTACGGAATAACCAACATGGCTGCGTTCCTGTCGGTCGCGGCGATATTCAACGTCACCGGGAGCGAGGAGATATCGTCGATGGCGGGATTCGCCCGCCGGGCGCCCTGGGTCGCCCTTGTCTTCGCCGTCGCGCTCTTCTCACTGGGCGGGCTTCCGATCTTCGCAGGCTTCACCAGCAAGTTCTACCTGTTCAACGCGGCCGCGACGCAGGACCTGCTGTGGCTCGCCGGGCTGGCCATATTTACCAGCTTGATTTCACTCTACTACTACCTGACGGTGGTGCGGCAGATGTATATCGAGCCGGCCGCCGACCCGACGCGCGTCCAAGTGCCACGCCTGACCATCGGCGTGCTGTCCGTCCTACTCGTAGGGATGGTGATGGTCGGCGTTTATCCGGCACCCCTCATGGATGCGATACAGGCTGCCAGCGAGGTCCTGTCCTCCGACGTCGGCCCATTCCTCGCCCAGCGCTAGACCGCCCTCTCGCAACTTTCGTTACACTGTTCGATCAGCCCCGCAGGCCAATGGAGGATTTGAATGACGGACGAGACCCAAACTGAAGAGTTCAGTCGCGGCATGGTGGTCGTAGCCCACGCGGACGACGCCGAGTTTGGCTGCTCGGGCACCGTTGCGAAGCTATGCAGCGAAGGCTGGGAGATGGTCTACGTGCTATGCACGGACGGCAGCAAGGGTAGCAGCGACCGGGACATGACCCAGGCCAAGCTCTCGTCCATCCGGCGAGCGGAGCAGACTGAGGCAGGGAAGGTTTTGGGCCTCAAGGACGTGGCCTTCCTTGACCACGAGGACAGCATGCTGCAGCCGACTCTCGAGCTGCGGAAGGACATCGCGAGGGAGATCCGCCGTCACCGCCCAGATGTACTTATTACCACTTACCCCGCCCGAAGCCTGGACGGCAAAGGTTGGGGAGTAGGCCATCCGGATCACATCGCCGCCGGCGAAGCCGCCCTATCGGCGGTCTTCCCGAGTGCCCGAGACCACATGACCTTCCCCGATCTTCTGGAAGCCGGCTTCGAGCCTCACAAGGTGGCCGAGGCCTGGATAATGGGCCACCCGGAGCCCGACCATTGGGTAGACGTCACCAAGCACATGGATACGTCGCTCAACGCGCTATTCAAACACACGTCCCAGTTGAGCGGTAGACCCGAGGATGAGATTCGGGAGATGATGAAGAAGGGACGCCGCGAACGGGCCATCGGCAAGGGGATGCAGTACGCCGAGGCCTTCCGGAAGTTCACTTTCAACCGCTAGCGGACTATCGTTACTTGCAGACCGTCCCCAAAGAAAGCCAAGCGTTAGTTCTGACATCAGGTAGATCACCGAACGTGAAGTATGGACACTGAACCGATCGAATTCGACGCTTTCGGCAATTACGACGTCATCAAAGATTGGGACTT
>JAQBTI010000272.1 GCA_027624995.1 Chloroflexota bacterium | reverse complement strand
CAGGGGCGCTGTTGTGGCGGTACGGCTATACGTGCATCGTGTCGGGTAATAAATGCTAGGTCAGCCGGTGGCTGCTTCAGATGTCGCCAAGCACTGCAAAAGATGCCTTTTCCGAGGAGGGATAACGAGAAATCTAAGACCGTTGGGTGAGGACTCGGGGCGTGTCGTCGACAACCGCTTCAGATTCCTCGCCCAAGCCTCGGAATGACATGTGTCACGCAGGTGACGCGCTCTATGTCAGCCCGTGTCTGCTGGCATAGCTTGCAGCTTCTGTGCGATTGGCAGATCGGTCTTTCCCAGGATGCTGGTGACGTGGTGGGCGACGGTGCCGGGGGTTGATGAAGAAGCCGAGTGTCTTGGCAGGTCGATACTAGAGGGTTAGTTGGCATGGCACAAGCAGGTGGTGC
The DNA here is from genome assembly GCA_027624995.1 of Chloroflexota bacterium. Lineage (GTDB taxonomy): Bacteria > Chloroflexota > Dehalococcoidia > Lucifugimonadales > CATQGZ01 > CATQGZ01. Next base: position 3,570 of record JAQBTI010000272.1, on the reverse strand, counting down.
CCGTCCTAGGGCCTGGGGTGGTCCAAATGAGCCTCGTGACTTGAGGCTGACTGATTTCGCGCGTCGGCGGAACCCCGCCTCCCAGATCTTCGCTACCGCTCAGAATGACAAGACGGGGGGAGATATCCACCTGATTGAGTCCTAGTAGCCTCGGCTTCCCTGGGTTTTCTCCAGGTGTTGCCGGATCATCAGGGCGGCCGTCGTGCCCTCACCTGTGGCGCCGGTTATCTGCTTGGTGCTCCCTGACCGTGCGTCGCCCGCGGCGAAGATGCCTTCTACGCTGGTCTCCATCGAAGCATTCGTCTTGATGGACTTCCACTTGTCGAGATCGACCGTATCCTCCACGAATCCCGTGTTGGGGTCCAGGCCGATGAATATGAAGGCGGCAGCGGGGTGCAGTTCCCTGCGCTCTCCACTCTTGAGGTCCCTCACAACTATTGTTTCAAGGTGCCCATCGCCCTTGAACTCCTCGACCGTCGTCTGGAGCAGCACCTCCATGTTCGGATGGCCTGCTGCCTTTTCCTGCAGTATCTGGCTGGCTCGGAGCTTATCTCCTATCTCCAAAACCGTCACCTTGGAGGCGAACTTGGTAAGGAAGAGGCCCTCTTCAATGCCGCTGTTTCCGCCGCCCACGACCACCATTTCCCGGCCCTTATAGAAGGGTCCGTCGCAGGTCGCGCAGAAGTGGACGCCGGCGCCGATGAGGTCCTCCTCGCCCGGCACGCCCAGCCTGCGGTACCTGGCGCCCGGGGCGAGCAAGACGGAAGCCGCGCAGTACTCATCGCCGCTTTCTGTCCGGACCAGCTTGTACTGTCCCATTGGAACGATCGCGGTTACGGCCTGCGCAGGCAAGATCTCAACTCCAAAGCGCTCGACCTGGTCACGGATTTTGTCGGCGAGCTCGCCGCCCGCGACGCCGTCGGGAAAGCCGGGGTAGTTGTCGATGCGTTCAGTGATGCCTGCCTGGCCGCCGACTCCGCTGCGCTCTATCACCAGTGTGTCGATGCCTTCGCGGGCCGTATACAAGGCGGCGGTCAGACCGGCCGGCCCGGCGCCTATTACGATCAGGTCGTAGTACTGGCGCTCCGCCCTTGGACTTATGCCCAGCTTGCCGGCCAGCTCTGCGTTCGTAGGCTCGACCAGAATCGAGCCGTCCTCGAAAACGATGGTGGGGATGATCTGCTTGCCGTCGTTGACTTGCTGGACGTATTCGCGCCCTTTTTCGTCCTGGTCGATATCCACCCAGTTGTACATGACACGCTGCTCACCGAGAAACTGCTTTGACTGTCGGCAGTCGGGACACCAGGGGGCACCGTACACGGTTACCTTGGGTTCCATCATTGAGGACCTCCGTGGGTCAATTGTCTATAGAGGGCTGCAAAACGGTTAGATGCGGGCTTGGGCAATTCAGTTCCGACGTCCGTCGCCGAGTTGCTGTTTTCGACAGTGAACACGTGGCACCCCTATAATGACCTGATTATTGCCGATTGGAACGCCTTTTGCCTAATGCCACTGGCCTCGATAGTAGGCCGACGTTTGCCATAGAGACTCACGGCTGCAAGCTCAACCAGGCCGACTCGTCGGTCATGGCCCGAGACTTTGTCAGCGCCGGCTACGAGATGGTAGAGCAGGACCAGCCTGCCGACGTATACGTCCTCAATTCGTGCACCGTGACGCATGTTGCCGATCGGAAGGCGCGACAGGCGCTGAGATCTGCCAGGCGCAGAAACCCCCAAGGAACGGTGGTGGCGGCTGGCTGCTATCCGGAACGAGTCCCGAATGAGCTTCGAGGTCTGTACGCCGTCGATCTGGTTGTGGGCAACATGGACAAAGCATCGCTCGTGCGCCAGGTTACGGAGTGGAGAGGCGAGCCGCCTGTCCCATGCGCCATAGGGTCTGACTCAGTCCCACTCAGTCCCAGGCTGCTGAGGATCAGGGCCTCGGTGAAGATACAGGAGGGGTGCGATCAGGTCTGTGCTTACTGCATAGTTCCCAAGGTCAGGGGCAGAGAGCGCAGCATCCCGCCTGACGTCATCATCGACCACATTTCCCGATTCGTCGGTGATGGATACAGGGAGGTCGTGCTCACCGGGACCCAATTGGGATCGTATGGGTTCGAGCTACCCGGAATGGACCTGCCGGCGTTGCTGGGGCGAATACTCCGCGAGACCGGCGTCGAGCGTCTGAGGGTCTCGTCCTTGCAGCCTCCAGACATTACACCGGAACTCCTCGAGCTATGGTCCGATTCTAGACTATGTCCCCACTTCCACCTGCCGCTTCAAAGTGGGAGCGACTCGATCCTCGAACGGATGCGCAGGCGTTATACGGCAGCCGAGTACAGGGCCGCGGTGGATTCGATCAGGCACAACGTACCGGATGTCTCGGTTACCGCTGATGTCATCGCGGGGTTCCCTGGTGAGGGCGATGGCGATTTCGACCAGAGCTATTCGCTTTGCCAGACGATAGGATTTGCAGCCCTCCATGTCTTCCCGTACTCGGTCCGCCCGGGCACGAGCGCTGCCCATTTTGACGACCGGGTACCGTCCGAGGTGAAGTCTGAACGGGTCCAGCGGCTTATGGAACTGGGGAAGTTGCAGGGACGCGCTTTCAGGTCGAGCCTGATCGGAAGCGTACGTCCGGTCCTGTGGGAAGAGGGCAGGGAATCGGGTGGCGACACTGAGTGGCGAGGGCTAACCGATAATTACATTCGAGTGGTGGCTCTTGCGCTCGGCGATCTCACGAACCTCATCACTTCGGCCAGGCTGCTTACACAAGAAGAGGACCTGGTGCATGTCCATGTCCTCGAGCTTCCGAACTAAAGGGCACGTCAGACTTCTAGATTTCTATCGGCGTCAGTGTTGCCTTGCCGTTGCGCTGTTGGACGTATCCGGACGGTTGCTCGTAACCGTGCCCGAAGATCATTAGCCAGCCGCCTTCCGTCGCCATTTTCAGCATCTTTCGTTTCTCCACCAGGGTGGCATCCGGCGCCTCGTCCAATGCCGAAATGTAATGGAGAGGGAGGTGATGGGCGGTCGGAATCAGGTCCGCTACGTAAGCGATCCTCTCGCTGCCGCGCTCGATCATGACCGTCTGATGGCCTCTGAATGGCCCGTTGGCGACTTTGACCGTGACTCCTGGGGTCACCTCGGTGTCCCCGTCGAGAAGTGTCAGAACGCCCTTTTCCTCCAGAGGAACGAAGTCGTCCTCGTAGAATGATCCCTTAAACCGCTCGTTGGGGCTGCGTGCCTCTTCGTAACAGCTTCGCTGGACCATGTATTGGGCCTTCGGGAAGGTCGGGATCGCGCTACCGGAACGGTCGAGCTTCGTGCATCCTCCGCCGTGATCGAATTGGAGTTGAGTAAGGATGACGATGTCGATGTCCCGAGCGGTCAATCCCAGCGCACGCAGGCCTCGGAGCAGCTTGTTCCCGTTCAGGTTGTAAAGGTCTTTGAACTTCTCTGTTCTCTTAGACCCGGCGCCCGTATCGATCAAGATGTTCGTCTCTGGGGTCTGGACCAATAGACAGTTCAGTCCCAGTCGAATGCGATTGCGCCTGTCTGGCTTGACGTC
>JAQBTI010000271.1 GCA_027624995.1 Chloroflexota bacterium | reverse complement strand
GTCGTTACGGTCGGAGTCACTCCCGTGGCGGCCATATCGCTGACGTTGATTTACTACGACTTGAGAGTGCGGAAAGAAGACTACGATCTGGTGACGCTGTCCCGAGAGATGGGACTGGTCTCGACATGAAAGGTGTGACAGGAAGTTAGATGGCACGTTATATAGACCCGAGTTGCAGGCAGTGTCGGCGGATAGGCGAGAAGCTCTTCTTGAAAGGGGAGAGATGCTACACGCCGAGGTGCGCCGTAGAGCGTCGAAAGACGCCGCCAGGAGAACAGATGCCTCGCCGGAGGCGTCCCTCTGAGTGGGCGCTCCAGTTGCGTGAGAAGCAGAAGGCCCGCTTCACCTACGGCGTTCTTGAAGGACAGTTCAGGAAGTACTTTGAGGCCGCCCGTGAGAAGCCCGGCGTAACAGGCGACGAGTTGCTTGTGCTGCTCGAGCGTCGTCTCGACAATGTCGTCTACAGGCTGTCTTTTGCCGACTCTCGAAAGCAGGGCCGGCAACTGGTCGGCCACGGCCACTTCATGGTCAACAGCCGAAGGGTCAACATACCGTCGTTCCAAGTAAAGGATGGCGACGTGGTGACCTGGAGAAAATCGAACGGCTCACGGCCGGATTTCATCAAGAAGCTGACGCAAGATATTCCCAAGAGACCCGTCCCCAACTGGCTGAGTCTTGACGCTGGGAACCTCTCGGGTGAGGTTCTGAGGGGGCCGGATGTTGTAGATGTCGATTCTGGGATCGACCTTCGCCAGATTGTGGAGTTCTACTCCAAGTAATGACGGGAGCCCTTCAAGGCACCCATCTGGAACACAAGAACAGGAGTTTGTCCTCATGGTCCTAGAATTCCAAAGCCTGGACACTCGGGAGCTTCCAGGCGAGGAGGAAGAGGTTGTACCCAGTCCGACCATCTCGGTTCTGGAGGCTGACGACAGGTACGGGCGCTTTGCGATCGGGCCACTTGAGCCTGGGTACGGGATAACGCTAGGGAATCCACTGCGCCGTGTGCTGTACAGCTCACTACCGGGGACTGCCGTTACTTGGGTGAAGATCGAAGGTGTGCTGCACGAGTACGCGACGATTCCTCACGTGAAAGAGGAAGTGGCGGAGATTCTCTTGAGCGTCAAGGGAATCAGACTTAAGTCTGGGGTTAAGAGGCCAGGCAAGCTTCGGTTAGAAGTCGCCGGCGAAGGCGACGTGTGCGCCGGAGACATAATGGCGACCTCGGACTTCGAAGTGATCAACCCGGAAATGCACCTGGCGACGTTGGACTCGGCCGAAGCCAAGCTATCCATCGAGCTCAACGTAGAGCAGGGTAAAGGCTACGTGGTGGCCGGGAATCGCGACGGCCTCCCTATCGGGACTTTGCCCGTGGATGCCGTCTATACGCCCATCTTAAAGGTGAACTACTCGATAGAGATGACCAGGGTGGGCCAAAGAGCCGACTTCGAGAGGCTCGTCCTAGATGTCTGGACTGATGGCTCCATGGCACCTGTGGAGGCGGTGAGGCAGGCCGCGACTATCCTGGTTAACCAGTTCTTTTTATTCGCCAACGTCCAGACGCTGGTTGAGGAGGGTGCTGACGGCGTACCGCTGGCCCTACGCATGCCTGCCGAAAAATACAACGTTGCGGTGGAAGGCCTGGAGTTGTCATCGAGGACGCTGAACTGCCTAAAGAGGGCCGGGATCGATAAGGTCGGCGGGGTGCTAGAGCTTTCCAAGGCTGAGCTGTTGAGAATTCGAAATTTCGGAGAAAAGTCGTACAACGAACTGTTTGGGCAGCTCCGTGCCATGGACCTGTTGCCCGCAGATCTCGATCCGGAGAACAAGGCAACAGTCGAAGAGGACGCGTCCGACATGGAGGACGCGGCGGAGTCCATCGCAGAGGACATAGGTGATGAGTCTACGGATGAGGACGAATAAGGACCTGATATGAGGCACAAGATCTCGGGACGAAAGCTGTCCCGCAACACCGGACACCGGATGCTGATGCTGCGGACGATGGCGACGGACCTGATCCGGCACGAGGCTATGCGTACGACCGACGCCAAGGCCCGCGAAGTGAGTCGCATGGCGGAAAAGGTCATAACACAAGGTAAGAAGGGCAGCTTGCACAATAGGCGGCAAGCGCTGGCCGTTCTGACCGACGAGTCGATCGTCAGTAAGGTCTTCGATGAACTGGCTTCTCGGTATGAAGACCGAAACGGTGGATATACGCGAATAATGAAGCTTGGCCAGCGGAGCGGAGACGCCGCCGAGATGGCCTTGATCGAGCTAATGCCATAGATGGCCATACAGGCTGGATATGCGGTTGGCGCTTGTCGTCGAATATGACGGAACGGAATATAAAGGCTTTCAGTACCAGGCGAATGCGCCCTCGATTCAGGGGGAGATAGAGAAGGCACTTGAGAAGCTTACCGGTGAGCCGGTCAGGGTGTCCGGGGCCGGACGCACGGACGCAGGTGTCCATGCACTGGGGCAGGTAGTGAGTTTCAGTACCTACTCACGGCATCCGTTGGGGACCTTCGTAAAGGCGTTGAACTTCCATCTGCCGGACGACATAGCGGTAAAGAGTGGATGGCTGGCGGATGATGGATTCGATCCTCGGCGCCATGCACTCAGCCGGCGATACAGATACACTATAGGAAAGAGCGCCTCGCGCTCGCCGTTGATGAGACGTACGGCCCACGTGATGGATGTCGAGGCCGATCTTGACCTGGAGTCGATGAGAAAGGCCCTGAGGTTGCTCAAGGGTCGCCACGATTTCGCCCGGTTCGCCGGGCCCGTAGACGGTGGCGGAAGTACAGAACGAGTGATATTCGAGGCGAGCCTGCATGAGGAATACGATCGGCTGACCTTAGACTTCGAGGGAAACGCGTTCCTGCCCCACCAGGTCAGGCGCATGGTTGGGTCGGTCGTAGACGTTGGCAGGGGGAAGATAACATTGGGTCAGCTCGGGAAGATGATAGAAGGTGACGACGTCGCAGTGTCGCACTCGCTGCCGCCCGAAGGGCTGTGCCTTGTGAGCGTGAAATACGAGGAATCTCAGGACAAAGGCGAAGAGTAGATGGCGATCACAGCAAAGTTGCACCAGACGAGAGCCGGTGACCTAAAGCCGGGATGGCACTTTTTGGACGCTGACGGAAGGACGCTAGGGCGAATCTCGTCGGAGATTGCTGTCTTGCTCCAGGGCAAGCACAAGCCCGAGTACGTGCCGTATTTGAATACGGGTGATTTCGTCGTGGTGGTCAACGCCGAGAAGGTACGTGTGACGGGTAAGAAGCTCGAACAGAAGACGTACTATCGGCACAGCGGCTATCCGGGCGGCCTTAAAGAGCGCTCCTTGGCAGAGGTACTCGAACGCACGCCCACCCGAGTGATCGAACACGCGGTCAAGGGGATGTTGCCGAGGAACACGATAGGTCGAAGGATGCTGTCCAGGCTAAAGCTATATGCGGGCCCCGAGCATCCACATGAGGCCCAGTTCGGAGCCGTATCCAAACAGTCGATTGAAGTATCGCAGGAGTCATAGTTGAACGAGCAGCAGCAGTATCATTACGCCACGGGAAGACGCAAGACGGCAGTCGCCAGGGTGCGTCTGTACGCGGACAGTGGTCCAATCGTGGTCAACGGTAAGCCGGTCGAAGAGGCTTTTCCCTGGGGCAGGTGGCAGGAAGGGATCTCTCTGCCCTTCGCGGTGACGAACAGCCGGAACCAGTTCCGGGTAGTCGCGAAGATATCTGGCGGGGGTCAGGCTAGCCAGGCGGACGCCCTGAGGCACGGGATCTCGCGGGCCCTCGTCGTGTCTGATCCTGCTCTACGTCCAACTCTGAAGAAGGCCGGGCTATTGACGCGCGACTCCAGAGAGAAGGAGCGCAAGAAGTATGGGCTCAAGCGGGCCCGAAAGGCGAAGCAGTACACGAAGCGGTAGTATCGGCCGCAACATAGTTGCTATGAAGAGTAGGGGCAGGTTTGAAACCACAGGTTTCAA
>JAQBTI010000270.1 GCA_027624995.1 Chloroflexota bacterium | reverse complement strand
TGCAAACAGGTGCCGCGTGTCGACCGAAAGACCACGGTCCTGGAGGTACTTGCGGGCCACGTCGCGCACACTGGCATCCAGATCCCCGGCATCGGTGAGTTGTGTCAGGTAGAGCTCGACGGCTGGGTCGCTGGCGAGACGAACTTCGAGTTGCGTCAGGCGCACGATCTGCTCTGATAGAGCTTCGCCGTCGGCTCCGCGCAGCCAGCTTTGCACAATACTCAGCACAACCTTGTCGCGCTCGGTCTCCCACGTACGCATCCGGGAACGATACCCGGCGAGGTCCTCGTCGTCTGCCCGGACTGCACCGGCCAGGCCTACAGCTATGATCAGTATCATGAGTCTTTTCATCACTTTCTTCTCCTTGTTTAGAGTTCGACTTTACCGTTCGCGATCACATCCCAGTCCGCGGAGGTCTCTCCGGGCTCGATCTCGTCTGAATTGAGCGAGCTCTCGCCGACGATGCTCATGGCATCGTCATCGTCGACGACGTTGCTCATCATATCCTCGGCGAAATTGCGCACACGCTCGCCATTGAAGGTCGCGTTGTGCAGACGAATAATCGCCAGTTCCACGATTTCGCGATGGGCATTAAGCTCCAGCACATACTTCTGCTGGTTGAGCAGGTCGTAGACCACGTTGAGCTGTACGACGACATTGTCGAGCGTCTCCCGCGTCTGACTGAGCGACTGGAACACATTGGCGTTCATGACCGGCCTTGACTGAAGCTGCTTGTAGTACAGAAGCAGCGTCTTTTTCGCGGCCGCGAATTGCGAGCGCTTCTCGTCTTCCGCCAGGCTCTCCAACTGGGCGATCACGGGGCCCAGGTTGTTGAGGCTACGTGCAAGGCGGACCCGACGCTCTTGGAGGGCCTCGGGTGTCCATCCGCCCTTCTTGAGCTCCTGTTCCAGCTGCTCCAGATTCGCAGTCACCGAAGCTACGGTATCCACGGTTTCACGGACTTGCACCCGCGACTCGTAGTTTTTCTTGCTCATCACCTCGATCAGCTTCGACTTGGCGGAGTGTTTACCCAACTGGCTCGATGCCTGCTTATACTCGTCGATCGCAGACGACTTCTCATCCTCGTAGGACTCAATCTTCTGCAGCCGTTCCTGGCTACGCTCTTCGAGTCCCGTGATGCTCTGATCGACATGTTCCACCAGGTTGTTCAGAACCTTGGTTGAGGTCTCTCGGCCGGTAGATACGCCCGGGGGGGTGTTACCTGCCGCGCAGACGACTTGGGATACACTCACCATGCCCGCTATCGAGAGGGCGAGGTACGTCATTTTCGTATTTCGCATGATGTCTCCTTTGTTGACTTACTTGCTTCTGATCAGTTCTTTGACCTCGCGGGGATACCATTCCCGGTCCGTCACCTTGCCGCTGGCCACATCGCCGAGCGCCAGCAGAATCGACAGCTCACGCCCCGCGCCTGCAAGCTGGTAGCGGTCGCAGGTGCTGCGAAGCCGCTTGAGGCAGTTACGGAACTTCTCCATGTCGCCCGAGTCCTTGTACTCGTTCGCCGCTGCCGCCAGGCACCGGACCTCGTAGGCGCTGCCCCGCGACGAGAACCGCTCAGAGGCTTCCTCGAAGACCTCGCCGGCGGCGTGATGGCGGCCCCGGTCGCTGAGACTGATTCCGAACCTGACCCACTCTTCGGGGTCTTGCTCGTCTTGAAGCCGGTGGATTTCCGGCACGGCCAGCTCCGAATCGAAGCCGATCTGCTCCGAATAGCGGAGTGACTCAGGCATGGGCTCGACCTTGAGTACGGGATCAGGCCGGCTGCTTGCGCACCCGCCGCCTACCATCAATGCCGCAATGACTATGGCGGCGCTGTATACATGATACTTCTTCACGTGTTCCTCCTTGTTTGGGCCCCGATTGCGGAGCCTTACTTTCTGGTTACTTCTTCCTGCCGCAGGATCTGCAGAGCTCTCAACAGACATTCCCAGATCCTCCGGAAATCTCTGACTGGATTCGTATGTGCGATTGCGCCCGGCGGTAGCCGTTCATCCACGGAGGGCGGTCCTTCGGGCCGTACAGCCCGGCCCCCGAAACGATTCGGAAACGATGCCCCCACGGGTGCGTCAATGCCTGCTCCACGATTTCCAAGCGCCGAGAGCAGCAAGCAGCCTGCCAGAAGGCCAACGGCGTATGCGACCAGGGCAGAGCCCTGTCGGTGGGGATTCTCGCTTGCGATCGTTCCGAGACCGCGCGCCGGAAGGCTGTCCCTTTGCGCGGGCCCAGGCCCGGCTGTGTCGGCCGTCTCCTGCAGTTTCGGGCTCTCGTAGCCCTGCCCACCCGCATTTGGAAGCCTCGCCTCGATCACAGGAGCACTCCTGCCGTGTTCGGGCGGCTGACCAGGAGACGCTCGGCCGATTCGTGAACCAAGAGAGCGTTTTCCTCCTGAAACTTAAGGCGAGCCATGAGACGCACAAAACGAAGCCGGCGACGCGTATTGGACCACGAGCGTGATAGAAGGTCATTGTTGGACGCAGACGGCTTGACCCGCTGCATGTGCGCCTTTTGCAGGTCCAGCATCCCGGAAACAGCCAGGCCGGTCCGCCTCCGTGTTTCCGAGACTTCGGGTCGACCCGGCAGCATGCAATACATCCACAGCATCTGCCCCTGGTACTGGAGTTCCAGTGCTGAAGGGCGCAGGACCGCCAGGTGGTGTGCATTGGAATGAAGCTGATCCGTGAGACTCTCGACCACGCGCTGCTCCTGCCATTGTGAGAACTTGAGATAGCCGATGAATGTCAGAATGCTGAGCGCCACACCCGATAGCGTTGAAACCAGTCTGATCAGCGTCCTGATTTGTCTGTTTGATCGGTTTTCCACGGGGTCTCCTTCTCCATCGCGTTAAAGATTCGAGTTGCCCTCTTCGCAAAACGCTTTGCGTTGACCGAGGTCGCGGGGTTCTGATTATCTTGACCAAGCTCCGCATAGAGCCGCAGCACCCGGTAAGCGCTGCGCTCGCGATCCGTGCACACGGTCAGTCGCCGCCCACAGTTTTCCGCCGCCCATTCCAGAATCCTGGTTTCGCGGAAGGCAACGGACTCCCCCTGGGCCTCTTCCACGGCCAGCGCGGCGGTGATGAGGTTGGGGTTGAGACCGTACTTGCGTCCCTTTCGCTGGATGATGGCGAGTTGTTCGGCTGAGAAGCTGGGATCCAGGCTCTGATCAAGTCTGTCAGCTTCCGAAGTGGCGGGTCCGATAAGCGTGTGGACCGCCAGCAATAGTATGAGCGTCCGTTTCTTCATTCTCATTCCTCCTGGGCGCAAGTTTCACGCGCTCTATTCAGCCTCTGGAGAATATCTGCCAGAGACGGCTGTGCTTGGACCTCTGCGACCGGTGGGTCCGCTGACCTCCGATCGAGAATGCTCTCTTGCCGCGCCGTTGGCGCAGGTTCAGGGTCAACAGTAGGGCCGGCAGGTCCATCGACCCGGGTAGAGGTCTCAGTCTTTGGCATGTCGACCTGATTGCGCGGTGTATCCGCAGCCGGTGAGACAGGACTCGCCTGCGGACGGGAGATTGACCGGGCCTTCGCGATAGGCTCTTCAAGGCGCGACTCGGTCTCTCTGCGCAGATCGCTGACCGCCTCCTGGATCTCTCTTCTGATGTCCAGGTCCCGGTCGCGCCAGAGTAGGTAGAGGCGGTGGCCTCCCAGGAGCGAGAGCACACCGACGACAAAGGCGAAGACAGTTCGAAGTAAGATATTGAGCATCACGATTCTCCTGAACGTTCATCGGGCGGAGGAGCATCAACGGGCTCCTCCGCCTTTGGCGGGTTTAGAAGTAGAAGCGCATCCCAATCTCGAGCCGCGCGTCCGTATCTTCTGCAATAGCGTCGTCGAAGAAGATGTCTTCGTTCGCCCAGCTCATGACGTACTGGGCGGACACCGCCAGTCCGTCCGATACGAAGTACTTGACGCCGGCCTCGCCCTCGAAGACTACGGCGTCTTCGGTCGCATCGCTCGGTTCGGCCTCAATCTCACTCCGCGAATAACTGAACCC
>JAQBTI010000269.1 GCA_027624995.1 Chloroflexota bacterium | reverse complement strand
CACGGTATCGGACTTCTTGACCACGGTAGAGTCTGGAACGTGGGCCGAGCACGACGGGGATGCCTCACTCGCTTTATGACCGACGAAGGCAGTAGCGAGCCTAGCTCGCGGCTTTCACACTACCGACACCTGCTGAGGCTTCCCAGCGCTCGCCCCACTGGTAGATGGCCTCGACGACGGGCCCCAGGGCGCGCCCTTTCTCAGTGAGGGTGTACTGAACCAGCACCGGACGACCGCCGTGTACCCGCCGCTCCACGATCCCCGCCTCTTCCAGCTCTTGCAGCCGTTGTGACAATAGTCTGTCGCTGAGGCCGGGCACATAGGACGACATCTCGGAGAACCTGCGGGTGCCCTCCATAAGGGACCAAAGGATAAGCCCTGTCCATTTCTTCCCGAGGACGTTCATCGCCGCCTCAAGATGCGGCGAACAAGTATCTTGAGAGTCCATCTTCAAGTCCTGACCGTACGGAGTTCTTCACTAATACTAACATAACGTAAGCAACTTGACAACGGTAAGAGGCTATGCTAATCTTTGGTAAGCATCTATTTACCGGTTAGGTGCATCTCATATGTTAGACCAGACAAGGAGCTAGTGACCACATGGGAAACAACAAATACCTACGAATACTGGCGATATCAGGTAGTCTGCGGGCCGGCTCGTTCAATACGGCCCTCCTACGCGCAGCTCAGGAAGTAGCACCCGACGGCATGCACATCGAGCTGTTCGATCTACGAGGGCTTCCGCTCTATGATGGCGACGTCGAGGCCGCGGGGGACCCGGAGGGAGTGAGCGCCCTGAAGAACGCGGTCCGTGAGGCAGACGGCATACTGCTGGCCACGCCGGAGTACAACCACGGCACGTCTGGGGCGCTCAAGAACGCCATCGACTGGGCATCACGGGACCGACGGCCAGGGTCAATCGCGGGCAAGCCGGTCACCGTCATAGCGTCTGGCCCCTCCGGTGCGTCTCGGGCCGTGCAGCAACTTGAGCCGGTCCTACTGGAGACGGGCGGCCTACTGATGGTCAAGCCCGGGGTGCTCGTAGCGATGCCCTGGACCAAATTCGACGATCTGGGCCGCCTTACGGACGAGGATACGCGGGAGTTCCTCCGCAGGCATCTTGAGGCGTTCGCCGTATGGGTGGCCCGGGTGGGGGAGCACGACCGAGTGCCGGAGCTACAGGCAGCCTAGCGCTCACCAAGGGGCTGCGTAGGGGCGTACGGCCGTACGCCCCTACGATGGAAAATTCCGTTCAGCGCCGCCTACACGGCCCATTTCTCGACGGCGTAGGAGTCCAGTTCCAGGCCGAGTCCCGGTCGGTCCGGGTAGGGCGACCACATGCCGTCTTTCTGCTGCGGAAACTCCGTGTACCAGACGGCGTCGGTCTCCAGTGAAGTGTTCATGTACTCCACGACCTTCAGGTTGGGAGTCGCGCACGCCAGGTGGAGGTGGACCAGCTGGACGGCGTGGGGCGCGACCGGAAGGTTGAATGCTTGGGCCATGTGGGCGACCTTCATCCACTCTGTGACCCCCCCTACCCGCCCGACGTCAGGCTGCACGATGTCGGTGCATCCCTCCGCGATGAGCGCTTTGAATCCGTATTTCGTGTACTCGTGCTCGCCCGTTGCTACCGGGATGTCGATGGTTCTACGGATCTCGGCCAGACCGGCAAGGTCGTCGGCCAGAACGGGCTCCTCGAACCAACCGACCTGGAAGTGCTCGAACTCCTTGGCCATGTATATGGCCTGCTTGGCGTAGTAGCCGTTGTTGGCGTCGATGTATACGGCAACGTCGTCGCCAACGGCCTTGCGGACCGCCGCCAGGCGCTGAATGTCCTCGCGCTCGGACTTACCTCCGTCCTTCCCCACTTTCATTTTCACTCGGGGGATGCCATGGTCGACGTAGTCCGTCATCTCTGTGACCAGCTCGGCCTCGGAGTAGTTGGTCCAGCCGCCACTGCCGTAGACCGGCACGGCATCCGTATAGGGCCCGAGTAGCCGGTACAGCGGAACCCCGAATGCCTTGGCCTTCAGGTCCCAAAGCCCGATGTCCACTCCAGAGATGGCCAGAAAGGCGACACCCTTGCGACCGTAGCTCCGTACCCGCCAGAACATGTCGTCCCAGAGCTTCTCGATAGAGAACGGGTCCTGTCCGATTAGGACATCCTTTAGACCGGACTCGACAACCTGGCGGACTCCCGGTGCGGACTGGCAGATTCCCAGTCCCTCGTATCCCTCGTCGGTGTGAATGTGGATAAACAGTTGGCCCTTGCCCGCCTTGGCTACCCAGAGGGTAGAGTCCTGGACTGCCTGCGCGTCCGGGTAGAAGAGCTCTGTGGTGGTGACGTCGGTTATCTTCATGAATGCTCCTAGGTAGAGGTCACGGGACTACGACTGGAGTTGTAGTCCGTGAAAATACGTCCGATAGTATCCGCGGTCTCTGGTCAGTAGACGGTCGGAATGGACCGCAGCGTGGGCGCCGATGAGGAAATCGGCGACTCCATGCTGGCGTGGGAGAAGGCGCGCTCCGCACCTGGTGCAAAGGACATCTTGCGAAGCTCCGCAGGAAGGGCAAACCAGGGAATCCGACCGCCGACGCAGGTACTCGCGCCACAACGTGCCCGCTAGGTAGAGGGCCTTAACACCAGAAGGCTGTGGCCGGATACTGGTATCCTCCAGGAACTTGTCCAGCTCCTCACGAGCGGGGAACCGGCCAGCTAGCTCTGCGTACACCGGTTCGCTAATGACAAGGGGGCCAGCGCCTAAGGATTGGGCCAGAGACTCTTCCGAGGATTCTGCATATTGCTGGCCTGGGACAAGGACATCCAGAAGGATGTTGGTGTCCACAGCGGTGATCATTACCGCCGCATCTCCTGTATAAGCTCGTCAGAGTTCTGACCAGCCAAGTCCTTCAAATAGCCACGGTATTTCTTGAACACGTCGGGGTCAACGCGCTTCCTGAGACGGAACACGCCATCCTCCTCGGTAAATTCCAGTTCGTCCCCCGGTCGGAGCCCAAGACGCTCTCGGACGTTCTTTGGGACTGTCACCTGCCCCTTAGATGTAATTCTTGTCTTGACCATGACTGCCCCTCATAGTAAGGAATTTCGCCCTTACTATATTGTAAGGCATCGGCGTTCACGTGCCCAGATCACGTGCCGCAGATTCGCGATAGGTCCTCAATCTCGACGATCCGAGCGCCGCCTACGAGTGCCGTAGTCAACCCTACCGGACGGCCTCGGCCAACCTGGCCAGGAGGGAGTCAAGCGGCAGGTCCGACAGGGAATCGAGCAGAATGTCGGCCTGGTCGAAGTCCATGTCCCTTGTCATTGGATTCGGCACCGCCACGCACCACAGGCCGGCGCGCTTCGCAGCGGTCACGCCGTGGTACGAGTCCTCGATCGCGACGGCATTGTCAGGCTTCGAACCGAGACCCTCCACCACGGTCAAATAAAGTTCGGGGTCGGGTTTTACGTTGGAAACTTGGTCCCTGGTCGCGATGGCGCCGAAGTACTCCAGCAGGCCTCGCTTCGCCAGGTGCCCCTCCACCCACTCGCGGGTGGAGCTCGACGCAACTCCGAGTTTCAATCCCATGTGTCGAGCTTCGTCGATATAGTCCAGAACCCCGGGCAACACTGAATTCGCGTCGATCAGGTCCAGATTGCGTTCACGCCTGCGTGTACGCACACCGTCGCGGTCCGGAAGTGGTCCCACGAGGCTCTCGAGATCCTCGATTGGATCGAACCATTTGACTCCGCCCCCAATGATCTCCGACCAAACATCTCTGTCCAGTGATTGGCCAAACCGCTCGAACACCTCTTGCCACGTGGAGTATTCGGTGGTCTCGGTGTCGATGACGACGCCATCGAAGTCGAATATGAGCGTATCTATCATTTTTCAGTCTGTAATATGGCCAATTGTAGCCTGTAGTATAAAATCTCTATTGCCCGACACCGGAGGTTACGTCAATAGGTGTGTAAACGACATCAGGCGGCGACCTCCTCAACGATAGCCTCGATGG
>JAQBTI010000268.1 GCA_027624995.1 Chloroflexota bacterium | reverse complement strand
CGAATGATGGGGATACAGGCCTCCATGAACCCCTCTCGGGTCGGATACGCGTCGGTCGAGTGGTCGGTGCTCCACATCCTACGCGCCACGGTGTAAGGGGAGGGAACGGCGACCAATGTGCCTGCCGAGGTCCGGTCGCGAAGGAATTTCGCTTCTCCCACGGCCATCGGACGGCGCGGAGTCAACTGGGAGACGACGGCCGGGTACCCGATGTTGGATATGCTGGAGCTGTGGTCGCGGACCACATCGTTGTCGAATCCGCCGACAGCCTCGGCAAACACCTTTACGTAGCTCTCGCGTCTCCACTCGCCGTCAGAGATGAAGTCGAGCCCGGCCCGTTCCTGCATGTGTATGGCGAGCGGGATGGCGTCGTCGAGGAGATGCCCGGCGGCCTCATCGTCGATTCGTCCTGCCTTGCGGTCTTCGATGAGGTCACGGACCCATTGGGGTCGCGGAAGGCTGCCGACTACGAAGGTGGGGAAGGGGGTCTTGTCTGTCATGGGACGCTCCTGCTCTATGTGCCTGGGATCGCGATTCCCCGGCCGCCTCCGGCGGGGACGGATGCGGCTTGCCTGAAGGGCGGCTCGGCCATAGAATTGTCGTGCGTTCGGATTATATCAGTAGCCGAGGAGGGGACGATGGCTTCTGTCGAGATTATTGGGACTGGCCGGCTGGACGAGCGGGACTCAGCATTCCCTCAGGCGGCGCAGTTACCGAATGGGGATATTCTGTGCTCCTTCAGTGTCGGTGGCAGCCACTCTGCCAAGGGAGGTACTGATTGGGCGCGGTCGACCGACGGAGGTGAGACGTGGGAATTGGAGGGGACGCTCCTCCCCCAGACGTCCAATCCGGCGACTACGAACGCACTGAAGCTCAGCATCAGTCCCGATGGCGGGACGGTCTACGCTTATGGGTTCAGGTCGTATCCATCGGACGCTAAGAGGTTTGGCGAGGGCAAGAACGAGGCGGTGTTCTGCCGCTCGACGGACGGAGGGAAGACCTGGTCGCAACCCGAGGTCGTGCCGTTCCCGGTCGAGGGTGCGTTGGAGGTATCGCACGGGATACTGCCCTTGTCGTCCGGCCGGCTCCTGGCGCCTACGGCGACACTCCCCGAAGGGAGATTGGGTGAGCAGGTCATAGCCGCGGTATCGGAGGATGGTGGCAAGACGTGGCCCAAGCATGTTGTCGTCTTCCAGGACCCTGAAGAGAGATTCGGCTACTTCGAGCAGAAGCTGGCGGAGATCTCTCCGGGGCATCTGATCGCAACCTGTTGGACGGTCACTTTCGGGGACACCAAGGACCAGCCGGACAGCTTTGCTCTCTCCCATGACGACGGTCTTACGTGGGGGCCGCCCAGGCCGACGGAGTTCATGGGACAGACGATGACTCCGATACCGCTGGGAGGGGACCGCTTGTTGGTCGTGTACAACAAGCGTTACGGGCAGCAGGGCGTGATGATGGCGCTGGTGACCTTCTCTGAGGAGGCGTGGACGACGCACTTCCACGAGCTCATGTGGGACCCACGGAGGACGCGGGAGAAGCCCACGGGTGAGTACACCGGGGTCGAGGAGCTATCGAAGCTCGAGTTCGGCTTCCCGACGGCTATCCGGTTGCAGGACGGCACATTCCTGGCGACGCACTGGTCTTACGAAGACGGTGTTTCGGGGATACGCTGGACGAAGCTAAGGGTCGACTGGTAGGCGCAGACCCGTACGAAACGGGTGGACGATCACGTAGGCGGAGGTTGGTTGAGAGGCCCTTGGTGAATGCGGACGCGGCCTACGAATTGGGTATGAAGTGGGTCATTGGCAAATCGATCCTGCTTCAATGTCTAGTTCTCCTGATTGTGGCCGTTGCCTGCGCAAAGGATGAGCCGGCCGGAAGCGCGGTTTCTGTGCCTACTCCCAGCCCAAGTCCAACGCCTACCGTGGCCGCTGTTGCGCCGCTCAGCACGGCGACTCCTGTGCATACTATTGCCACGGACTAAACTCCTGCCGTCATTGCCCTGGTGTTCGCCGGTGCGCCAAAGACACCTCCTTACTGCTTTCCCTCCGAGACGGGCACCCTGCAGGAGGTCGAGAGAACGCCGGCAAGCCCCTACTTCGTCCATCATCCGAAGGCCGACAGCACGGACCCCCCTACAGTGATATTCCTTCCCGGCGGGTCCGGGAGCAGAAGAAGCGCCCAACGGGTGTGGAGCAACTACCTCTCGGAGGGGGTGGGCGTCGAGGCATTTCGACTCGTCGTTCCCTACTCCCTGGACGAGGTCGGGTCTGAGACCCAGACGGTGCTCGCGGTCCTTGATGAGGTCTTGGCGTGCTATGGCGGCGGCGCCGCGAAGGTCCATCTTGCCGGCGTGTCGAATGGCGGACTCGCCGCTTTCGCGGTGATGCTACGGCACGCCGAACGTTTTGCAACGCTGCTTGGCGCCCCCGGCTTGTTTCGCATAGACGACCCGGCGAAATGGGCCAATGCCATGGGAGGCCGCGCCGTGTTCAACGGCGTTGGGGCCAACGACGACGGGTGGATGCCTGACGTGAAAGCGATGCATGACGGCCTGTTGGCGGAGGGCGTCGAGTCAGTTTATGTCGAGTTCGCCGGCGAGGGGCACACGGTCGGCGCCGAGTTTGACGAGAGCGTCTTCTTCAGGTTTTGGACTGAACACTGAACGTTCCGGATTCCGTCGCGGCAACTGCGGCCAAGGGGTCGCCCTAGCAGTTCTCGGGGCCGGAGATGTTCTCGACCTTCTTGGTGATTTCGTTGACCCGCCATGTGGCTCTGCGGATCGTCTCGAACGGACCTTCGCCCTCGATTCGGGTCCTGAGCATCCAGTATCCGTTGCCTGCGTAGGACTCTTCGAAGTCAGCCTGGGAGTAGTCCCAGATGATGAGGGGGACTGCGGAGAAGAGCCCGCAGTAGGGCATGTCGTTCTCCCAATATTTGAGCAGGAGCTTCGTGGGCTGGCCGCTCTTGAGCTCTGGAAAATCGTCGGCCGCCGGGGCATCGGACCCGCAGGCGGCGAGTGCTAGAGAGACGAGGACGACCAGTATCGCGGCGAATCTCAAGTCGATCTATCCGTTCGCGACAGATTGAATTGATGGTAACACATCACATTTAGGATGCATTGCGTCGTATTGAAACCTTCGGTGTGCCCCTGGTAGAATCTGCGTGCAGCCAATCCACATGGAACGGTGAGCATCTTGACGGAGCTCCGGGTGGACGCCACCGACAGCCTAACGGCATCGAAGGCGCAAGAGTTTGGGTATCTAAGAGCCTTCCTGACAGAGGTCAGGGGGGCTTTTTGTGTTTCGGTCGGAACCCGATGACAGCATTTGGGCCGTCATCCAAGATCGGTTTCATCGGCGCCGGCAAGGTGGGCGGGTCTATCGCCGTTGCCCTGTCGCGGGCCGATTTCACGGTGGTGGCTGTCGCCAGCCGGACGTTCGCGTCGGCCCGAGAGTTCGCAGAGCGGGTGCCGGGCTGCGTGGCCTGTGAGGGACCCCAGGAAGTTGCCGACCGCGCAGACGTGGTCTTTATAACGAGCGGCGACGACGCCATAGGACCTGTGGTGTCTGGCATCGATTGGCGACCCGGACAGGGGGTCGTGCACTGCTCGGGGGCGGCGTCTCTCGACGTGTTCGAGGAGGCGGTCGGGCAGGGTGCCGTCGCCGGAGCTTTCCATCCTCTCCAGGCTGTGTCGTCGGTTGAGAACGGCGTGGACAGCATTCCGGGAATCACCTTCGGAATAGAGGCCGACGGTGAGATGAGGGAGTACCTGGCGGAGACGGCACGGGCTATCGGGGGGAATCCGATCTTTCTCCGGCCCGAGGACAAGGCGATGTACCACCTGACCGGGGTGCTGATGGGGAACCTTCTCACGACCCTGGGTGCGGTGGCGGCGCAGATGTGGGAGACGTTTGGATTCACGAGGGCCGATGGCGTAAAGGCGTTGGCGCCGATGATGCGACAGGTCTCGGTGAACCTGGAGCGGTCCGGGGTGCCGGATGCCGTGGCGGGACCGTACCCGCGGGGCG
>JAQBTI010000267.1 GCA_027624995.1 Chloroflexota bacterium | reverse complement strand
ACAGACTGGCTTCGGGCACGTATGGGAAATAAGCCAACCGATTAGCGCTCCATGAGTTGAGCTGCGTCTTTTCGGTCGGCCTAGGTGAAGCAGTCTCGCCCGGTAAGACGCAGCGGTTTATCACACCCTGACCGGCGGCGCCCGAGCCCGTCTGGCGGGCGGCGACTACGGGATCAGCCTCAGCGGCATTCACGGTGGCATCGACGGCCAGCCGTTCCTCAGCGGCTTTTAGGATAGCCTCGAGCAACTGGGCGTAACTCAGGCCGTTGATTGCCGCAGCCTTGGCAAGGTGGCCATCCCAGCACCACCCCGGGTTCGGGTTGGCTTCCAGCAGACGGGGGAACCCATTGCGGTCAAGCCGCCAATCGAACCGGGCGTAGTCCCGGCAATCTAGCCTCTCAAATAGCTCATTGCTCCATTTGACGACGGCCCTTTCCGTCTCGTCGGGCAAGCCGGCTTTGATCGACGAGATTCGGGAGTAGGGTGACTCAGGGTCCCACTTGGCCTGATACCCGCAGATCTTTGGCAGCCCCTCGGGCAACGCCGAGTAGTCCTCTTCCAGTATTGGAAACACCGTGTAAGTACTCGTCGGATTACCGACCATCCCAATCGTCAGGTCCTTGCCGGACAAGAACTCCTCAACGAGGATTGGCTTGTCGTAGCCGAACGTCTGCCGGATTTCGGTTACCGCGTCGATGATCTGGTCCGGCGTGTAGGCGACGCTTCTTGCCGTGATACCGAAGCTGGAGTCGCCGAAATTGGGCTTCACGATTACCGGGTAATCGATGGGGAATTCGAAAGTCGAATCCTCGGGCTTCACGAAGAAGGCCTTGGGCACGGGGATCCCCATCTCGGCTGCGACTCCCCTCACAAGCGATTTGTCGTAGCAGTGGGCGAGGCACTGAGGTCCACTGCCGGTGTAGGCGATCCCCAGTGTCTCCAATATCGCGGGCACGTGAAGCTCGTTGCGCGGGAGATTCCTGAAGCCTTCGTTGCACAGGTTAAGCACGTAGTCCGTACTCCCGCGAAGGCGGGTAAGGTCTCGAACGAGCGTATCGTGGTCACTCAGGTAGGTAAAACGGTAGCCTTCCAGATCGCGCAAGCCGAGCTTCATCTGGTCGATGGTGTAGAAGTCATCTGCGTCAAAGACGCCGTCTGGCTTCAGGAGGTCTTTCCTTGCCGGATCGCCCTGGACCACGGTAACGTGCTTGACTAGGGCCTTGGTCTTATGTGCGACCTTCGCCCACTCCTTTCTAACCCGAGCCGTGGCGACGACCCTCTGCTGCATCATGCCAAGGTCCTGATTGCGCTGAGAGTCGGGTGACATCTCGCCATGCAGACGCACGTCCGTGAAACCGGCTTCCCTCAGCGCCGCCGGAGAGGGCTTCCCGGGAATACAGCCTTTCCGCGTAGAACTGATCACCGACGATTCCCCTTTCAACGTGGGCGATCACCTCCCTTGACACAAGTCGATCGCCGTCCGATGACAGCGACCTCTCTCTACAAACGAACAGCTATTGTCGATCCACTCCCACGACCGGGGTTGGTAGTGCTTCTTGAGGTACTCCCCGTCGGCGACGTCCAACAGGAGCCTGCCCGAAGGAGTAAGCACCCGAAAGACTTCCCTGAGCACCTCGATGTCCTCGTGCTTGGTCTCGAAGTATCCGAAACTATTCCCGAGAATCAGCACCGCGCCGAAGGTATCCGCGGCGTAGGGGAGCTTTTTGGCGTCCCCCGCCCTGAACTTTACGTGCAGGCCCTCCGCACGGGCCCGCTCCCTAGCCTTTTGTATGAGGTAGCGGGACCGGTCTTATCCCCTCCACTTTGCCAAATGCCCGACGAGCCAACTCCAGACTGTGGCGTCCCTGTCCACAGCACAAATCCAGGACCTTTTCGTGGGGGGACAGACCGAGAGTTTGGCAAAATAGCTCGACCTCAGCGGCCGTTATCCGGCGGTCCTCCACGACGTCCCCGTCTGTCTTAAGGTACATGGAGTTGAATATCTTGGACCACCAGTCCGCTTGAACATGTTCCTCCAAGTCAGGCACGGGGCAGAGAGTCCGTAAGAAAGTTTTGCGAAGCCGGCCCCTGAGCTCTCCCTTACCGTTAGGTTTTCCGTCCGGTTTCTTTTGACCCGTCATCGTCGCTCCTTAATTGCAGGTCGCCTGACCCTCTCTTGGTCTCGGTCCATAATTACGACTCGACCTGGGGATTGTCCAGCATCCGGGTGTCCTGCATCAATGGGTCCCGTTGGGATTTTACGAACGGTCCGAGCCAAGTAGGAAGCCGTACTGGGAAGTGGCGAGCGCAGCCGGCGGCAGAGCCGAGGGCCAGGCAATGCCAAACCACCGTTGTCCTATCCGAGGGAAACAAGAGACTATACCCGACCGGCGATGACAGAGCCCATTTGCTGGGTGCCGATCACGTCGCCGCCATCGCCCGCGATGTCCCTGGTGCGGTACCCCTCTGCCAACACACCCTGGACCGCCTGCTCGACGGCCGCGGCCTCATCATCGAGACTCAGCGAGTAGCGCAGCAGCATGGCCAGGCTGAGTATCGTACCGATGGGGTTGGCAATCCCCTGCCCCGCGATGTCGGGCGCGCTGCCGTGTATCGGCTCATAGAGTCCATTGACCTTCCGGCGGGACCGCTTCCCCGAAGCACCGCCCGGCAGGCCCGCCAGGCTGGCGGACGGCAGCATGCCGAGAGACCCGGAGAGCACAGACGCCTCGTCGGTAAGGATGTCCCCGAAGGTGTTCTCGGCGACGATAACATCGAAGTGTGCAGGACGTATGATGAGCTGCATGGCCGCGTTGTCTACCAGGACGTGCTCTATCTCGACATCCGGGTAGTCTTTCGCCACCCTGGTGGCGATCTCGCGCCAGAGCCGTCCGGTCTCCAGTACGTTGGCCTTGTCGACTGACGTCAAACGCTTCCGCCGCCCCATAGCCAACTCGAAGCCGACCCTGACGATGCGGTCTATCTCTTGCTCGGTGTACCGGAGGGTATCGACGGCGCGCTGGCCACGGGATGTCCGCCACCTCTTCTTAGGCTTGGCGAAGTAGAGCCCGCCGGTTAGCTCGCGGACCACGATCATGTCGACGCCCTCCAGGCGGTCCTTCTTGATTGGGCTGGAGTTCGCAAGAGCTGGCTCGACCTTCACGGGCCGCAGGTTTGCGAATAGTCCCATGGTCCGCCGAAGTCCGAGAATTCCATCCTCGGGCCGGACCTTGGCATTCAGGTCGTCCCACTTGGGACCGCCGACCGCGCCGAAGAGCACCGCGTCGGCCGCCTGGGAGATCTCCAGCGTCTCCTCAGGCAGCGCCGTACCGGTCTTGTCGATGGCGTTGCCGCCGATGCTGCCCTGTTTGAGGTCGAAGTCGTGGCCGAACCTGCGGCCGACTGCCTCAAGGACGCGGACCGCCTCCGTGGTAACGTCTGGGCCGATGCCGTCGCCGGGCAGTATCGCTAGCGAAAATTCCATAGGGATTGCTCCTGGTTGAATTGGGTGGTCGCCGTTCGACGACGCGCAGTATTATATGCCCATCTCTCGTTCTGGCTGTACCATTCCGGTTGTGTTGCGCGGCGGGCCAATGAGCCCTCCAGACCTCTGTGGATTTCAGCTCCTCGCAGTCGAGGCCGGGGTCCCGACCGAGATCAGCCGGATGCGTTCACCACGACCCCGTACTCCAGCGCTGCGTCTCTGAACCACAGCGCCAGATACTCTGCGAAGCTCCGCCTCACGATGACCTCGAACGAGGGCTCGTCGCCCACCTGCCGAATTGTCACCGAAGCCTTTGCCAAATGGCTCTGAGCACACTGGCCGACACCGAACGCGCGCGGGTGCAGGTCGAGGGTGCAGCCTTTGGCAAGCACGTCGCGGGCACGGCGTCCCATCAAACTGATCACGGTCTGGCCGCCGCTGACGTCGGTAACGGCAGCGAATCGACGAGCCAGGGCGTCTCGCAACGCCTCCTTGGTACTGGCCGCGCTATCAGGAGCAGTCAGCACGAGCCACTCGTCGGGCCCGAGCCACAGCACCGCCACATCGCC
>JAQBTI010000266.1 GCA_027624995.1 Chloroflexota bacterium | reverse complement strand
GTGGGTGGATTCTGGCTCGCAACGGTGAAACTCCAGCGTTCCCCGGGCACGCACAGTCTTCGCGGACGAGTTTCGAATCGAGAAGCATGTTCCCGTGGCCTCAATGACCGTTCACCTTCAGGTGTTTCCGCCTCAGCTATGCCCAGACGAGTTTTTTGACCTTACGGGAAAGGAAGCCGCGAGGACGACGCCGAAGGAACAGGTTCTCGATATCTGCAAGGGCGTGACGGCGAAGACGTGGAAGAAGGACGTGGCGCGGATCGCGGAACTTGCTAGCGCAATGTGAGCGTCAGAGGATTGGGCGGCGGAATGGATGCATGGGCGCCGCGAGTTACTGGGGTGTCATCTCAATCCTTACGCGGAAGTAGAGGGGTTGGGTGGTGGTGAATTGGTTTGTGTAGCAGACTTCGGTGCCGTCGCCGGCGAGTTCGTAGATTTTGTTGGTCCAGGCGCAGCAGGGCTCGGGGGAGGCGTAGACTGAGTAGGTCCGAGCTGGAATAGTGTCCCAGGAGATGAGTGTTCCGCCCGGGGTGGACTCGCTCCTGCAGGTGAGGATCTTGAAGAAGTCGCGGTAGTTGAGGGGGTCGGTGTCGGAGATGAATTCGCCGTCGTTGAGGATGGTGTCGCCGTCGGTGTCGTTGGTTGCCACGCCGCTGGTGATGTGGCCGAAATACTTGCGCTCCCACCAGTTGGGCATGCTGTCGCCGTCGGTGTCGACGTAGTAGCCACCGGTATCGAGGAGGAAGGCGAGCGATTCGGCTTCGTCGGGATTCCACCAGTCGAACAGACGGGGATTGGTACCGGAGTTGTATTCTTCCAGATTGGTCAGCGCGTCCTGGTCCGGGTTGCCCGCCGTGTCGTCGACCAGGGGATTGAGGTCATAGCGAATCTCCCACCAATCAGGCATGCCGTCATTATCGGTGTCGTCCGCATAACCTCCGTTGAAGCCTCCTGTGTCTA
The DNA here is from genome assembly GCA_027624995.1 of Chloroflexota bacterium. GTDB lineage: Bacteria > Chloroflexota > Dehalococcoidia > Lucifugimonadales > CATQGZ01 > CATQGZ01. The sequence continues at coordinate 3,097 of JAQBTI010000266.1, read as the reverse complement.
TCGAGAAGTCGAGAGAGGCGTATAGCGTGGGGCCGCGCCAGTCATCGACCCAGGGGTCTGTTCCGGCCTCGTACTCCTCGATGTTGGTGCGGTTATCGTTGTCCGGATCGAAAGCGGCGTCGTTTGAGTTGATGTTCAGGCCGTGGGCGAGCTCCCACCAATCGCGCATGCCGTCGCCGTCGGTGTCGGGCGGCGCGAAGACGGTATCCATGAAGAAGAGGGAGGAGAGAAAGAACGCGATGCCGCTTGTGTCGTTCAGGTTGGGAATGGAGCCGAGTAGGTATTCGTCCAGATTGCTTACGCCGTCGAAGTCGAGGTCGCCGCTTGCATCATTGGTGGCGAGATTAAGGCCGTAGGAGTACTCCCACCAGTCGGGCATGCCATCACCATCTGTGTCGGCGGTGAGGTCGAACGGGAGGCCCTCAGTATCGAGGTGGATGTTCCCCGAGGCGAGAGTGGTGGGGCCTTTCCAGTCGTCGACCTGCGGATCCGTGCCGGCGTCGTACTCTTCGAGATTGGATCGTCCGTCGTTATCGGCATCCGCATCGGCGTCCGGGATGTTTGTGCTGAGACTGTTCTGCAGCTCCCACCAATCCGGCATGCCATCGTTGTCGCTATCGATGACGGGTTGTCTCGTCGCCAAGGAGAAGTTGTCGAGGGCCTGCGGGATGCCTGGTGGTTCCGCGATGTGGGGGTTCAGGCCAGCGTTGTACTCTTCGATGTTGGTGTAGGGATCGCCGTCCGGATTGGCGGCCGCGTCGTTGGTGCTCGGATTGAGGCCGTTGGCGATTTCCCAGGCGTCGATCATACCGTCGCCATCGGTGTCGATCCACTCGATGTGTGTGTCCAGTGTGAACGGGGCGGATTTTGAGAAGGGGATGACAGCATGCGCCTGCCCTGCCGTGAAGGCGGCGATCAGTGCTGTTGCAACTCTAAGTCTCCTGAGCACGTATGTTCCTCACAGCGGGCGTTGCACGCGAAGTGACACGGCGAGCACGCTATGGCTGGATGATCGTCGCTATTGCATCAAGACCCGCGCGATCGGTGCAGGTTACGAAATTGGTCCCCGAGCTGGATCGCGTGTAGATTGTTGTGGGTCCGCCGTTTGTGCTGATGCTTCCGCTCACGGCTGCCACTGACCATTCGTATGGCGGCACGCCGCCGACTGCTGCGAATGTCTGGGTGTTTGTGGAAGGCGTCAGCGTGATTTCATCGGGGGAGATGACGAGACTGCGGCGCAATACTCGGAAGCCGAGATCGCGACGATAGTAACTACAGTTGTTGGCGTCATAATCTCTGCTCTGTGCCTCGCCTGCCCGATAGTAACACTTTATCAGGACAGTTGAGTTGTTGCATACTGACCCTGCTCCCCAGCCCCCGCCGCGGAGTACGCGGCTTCCGCCTCCGGCAAGGTCGTGCAGAGAATTTGTCAGAGATTCCAATTGCGGATAGTTCTCGACTGTTGTTGCGATTTTGCTGCGGCACCATTCGAACATGTTTCCGCTCATGTCATAGATGCCATAGGCATTAGCCATGTTTGTCCCGAAAGGGGTCTGGTTGCCATCGTAGTACCCCACAGGTGTCGCGCCTCTGTAGTCATAGGATGAGCTGTCGTAGGGGTCGCCGCTGCCAGTGTAGTTGGCCATGCTGCCGTCTAAGGCGTTTCCCCAAGGGTAAACGAGATGCTCCTCGAGGCCATCGTGATCGGGGCCTCTGTAAGCCTTCTCCCACTCCGCCTCCGTTGGCAGATCATAGCCATAGTGCTGCGCGAATGCTGTGGCGCCGTACCACGTGACATTCACCGGGAAGTTGGTGCGTGAATCCAGGACTTCCAGGTTGTTCACGTTCCATGCGATGTCTCGCGCGGTGCTGAGGTTGACAAGGACTGCGCCTGCGCCCACGCCTTCGTACACGCCGCCGTTGGCCTTGATCGTGGACGTGCCTTCTCGATAGACCTCGCCGGTTATGAGGGCGAGATTGAGGAAGTCGACATAGTCCTGGATCGTGATCTCGTATTTGCTGAGCCAGTAGGACCAGGGGATGTTGACGTGGCGTGACGGGCCGATGCCTTCGACCCCTCCGTCCTGGCCCATCAGGAAGCCGCCGGGCGGGATTTCGTGGCCCCATTCGAGACCGGGGAGGCCCTTGCTGTCGCTCACGATGACCTTGATCTGCATGATGTCGGAGTACTCGCCGTCCCAGTCGATGCCGGCGTCCCACACGATGTGTTTGAGCTGACCGGTTGTGACGCCTTGGCCGATGTCACCGGACATGGAAAAGGCGGGGACGGAGTAGGTGGTTCCGGAACTGTGTGACACCTCGACGCGGACCTTGAGCTCGTCGCCGTCGGCATCGTAGGCGTCGTAGTAGATGTCGACCAGCTTTGTGCTGACGCGTTGCGTAGCGACAACGTTGGTCACCACCGGCACCTCGGCCACGGCGTAGCCGGCGAGGAGGCAGGCGCCGAGGGCGCATGTCAGTTGATCTCGTAATCTATTCATTTGTTGCTCCTGTGTTCGGTGTGTTCTTCTGGTTTTTCAAGTGCAGTGGAAAATCGGCCGGCAAGGTGAGCCATGTGTGGGGTCAACCAGGTCGTCTCACGCAGGGCGGTGATCAAGGCGTCCTTAGCCTCCGGAGTTGGGATAGTGGATACTGCAAGTCGCGCTTGCCTGAGCAGGTCGGACTGCGCGCGAAATTCACGGGGCTGCGCGGGCTTCCAGACTGCGCCCTGCAACACAACACCATCCAAAGCCTCCGGAGGTGCATCGGCGGAGCGTTGCGGGATTACGGCGGCAAGGTTGGTGTGCACGTCCAGGATGACGGCAAAGCGTGGCGTCGTGGCGTCGTCGGTGTTCAGGTGTAGACGTTCGTTCTCGAGGGAAGCGACTTGCGTCCAGAGGGATGTCGCGTTCAGTCCCGTCTCGGTCTCCACCGGATAGGCGAGTTGAATGCGGCCGCCTTCGTCCGGCACATCGGATCCGGCCGTGAGGAAAGCAATGTTTGTGTCGCTCGTCGTGAAGCGGGCAAGGTTGCGGTTTTCTGCGATTTCGAGGTCGCGGTAGAAGACCGGCAGATTTGTGGTGAGGCGGGACATGGC
>JAQBTI010000265.1 GCA_027624995.1 Chloroflexota bacterium | reverse complement strand
GCCGCCACAATCTCCCGAACTGAGAGACCGACGCCACTTCCGATGTTGTAGGCCTCTGCGCTACCCGGTGTGAGCGCCCCCATCGCCAGCGCATGAGCCTGCGCAATGTCCCTAACGTGTACGTAGTCGCGAACGCACGTGCCGTCCGGCGTCGTCCAATCGTCCCCAAAGATCAAGACCTCATCGCGGACGCCCAGAGCAGCGGCGAGCACGAGTGGGATCAGGTGACTCTCGTGTCTCCGGTCCTCCCCGTGAGCACCATCTAGATCCGCGCCCGACGCGTTGAAGTAGCGCATGGACGCGCACCCGAAGCCGTACGCCAGGGCGTACTCACGCAAGAGCGCTTCACACGCCATCTTGCTGGTTCCATAGGGGGTCACCGGGACCTGGGGGCTCGACTCGGTGAGGGACGAAGCCTCCGAGAACCCGTATGTGGCTGCGGTGCTTGAGAGCACGATCTTCGTCACACCCGCGCCGCGCATCGCATCAAGTACCGACTTCGTGCCCACCAGGTTCACATCCCAGTAGAGGGCGGGATCGCGGATTGAGTCGGGGACTGATGCGACGGCAGCAAAGTGCATCACGACATCGATCCGCCGCTCAGTGAGCACCCTGGCCAGCTTGTCCTTGTCACGAATGTCGCCCAGCAGGAGTCGATCCTCATGCTCAGGCACGGCGAGACGGTTGCCCTCGCTGAGGTCATCGTAGGCAAAGACGTCATGGCCCTCGCCAAGCAGGTAGCGCAGGCACGCGCTACCGACGTAGCCCGCGCCGCCTGTGCAGAGAACTCGCATCGTCAGTAACCCCCTCCGGCAGCTCCGAGCGAAAACATCAGCGCTGGCAGATCTGCAACGCTGTCGATCACGTGATCGACGGCGGCGTGCTTCTCGTCCTCCGCTCGCTGCGAGCCACCGGTTATCAGCACTGTGGCGGCACAACCGGCGTTGCGACCAGCCAGCATATCCGTGACTGCATCCCCCACCATCCAGCTCAAGCGGAGGTCGAGTTGGAGTTCACGCGCCGCACGCGTCAGCATGCCTGGCCCAGGCTTTCGGTCGGGGTGCTCAATGAACTCACGGCCTGGCCCCTGCTGGACGTGGGGGGAATAGTAGATGCCATCCAGCTTCCCCCCGTCGACGGCAAATTGCACAGACATCTCGTCGTGAATGAGCCCCAGCTCCTTCTCGTCGATGATCCCTTTGCCGATAGCGGCCTGATTGGTCACAAGAACGGTGACCCAGCCAGCCGATCTCAGTGTGGCCAAGACGGCACCCGCACCTGGCACGAGGCGGACCTGATCCGGGCGGCTCAAGTAGTGGACGGACTGAATCAGCGTGCCGTCACGGTCGAAGAACACAGCAGGTCTCAACGGGCTCCTCCCGGGGGGTTGATACGACCTCGGGCTGCGTCGAGACGTACAAGCGCAAGAGCCTCAGGCGTTCCGACGTCGACATGGTATCCGTTGTGAACGATGCCGTACATGCGGCCGACGAAGTTGGGAAGCACGTCAAAGCCGATGTCCTTGCCGCCCAGGTCTGCGGCCTCCCGGTAGGCGTCCGCATCGAAGACATACACACCAGCGTTGGCGAGATCACTCGTCGGATGCTTGGGCTTTTCCTCGAAGGCCACCACCCTCCCAACCTCGTCGACGACAGCGATGCCGCAAGCATTGGGGTCAACTGCGTGAAAAAGGAGCATGCTCACGGGAAGGATCTGCTCCTTGTGCCGGCTGAGCATCTGCCGGAGATCGACATCGCTGACGTTGTCGGCATACAGCACGACAACGGCCTCCTTGCCGTCGGCGAGTGATCGGTTGGCCGAGAGTGTCCCGGCGCTCCCCAGAAGGTCGGGTTCGTGGGACTCAGCCACGCACATGCGCCCCTTAGAGGAAGCACGAAGGAGAAACGGGCGCACGACGTCAGCAAGATGGTGTGTATTGACGACCACCTCGTCGACGCCTGCCTGCTCAAGGGCGCTCAGCCAACGTCCGAGCAGCACGTCCTCCCCGACCGGGAGCAAGCACTTGGGCGTGTCATCGGTCAAGGGCCGGAGCCGCGTGCCCAAGCCGCCAGCGAGTACGAGGGCCGCGAGCCTGTGTGCTCCGTCCATCGTCCTATTCGCTCACGAAGGCAATGCGTGCCCCCACGCGGTCAAACTCGACGGGCATGGTCTTTGGATGAGCTAGGGCCTCCAGAATTCCCACGTGAGCGACAGGAGGGGCAAGGAAGTAGAGAAAGCCCCCCGCTCCTGCCCCGAGGAGCTTGCCTCCCCACGCCCCCGCGTTTCGGGCCGCGTCGTACGAGGCATCAAGTTCCGAGTTCGATATGCCGAACCCCAAGGAACGCTTGAGCGACCACGCCTGGTCCAAGAGAGCGCCGAACCGGGAAATGCACTTACCGCCAACCAGCAGATCGCGCATCTCAGCAGCCAGGTCCCGCATGCCCCGCAGGACCGTCATTCGCGACGCCGTACCCGCGCTCTGCTTCCGAAGGATGTCGCTCGCGCTCCTCCGCTGCCCGGTGAACACCAAGAGAGAGTGCTCCTCAAGAGACCGCAGCACCTCTTCACCGCAGAGAACAGGCGAGACCTCAACCGAGCCTGATGGGTCAAACTCGATGTAGTTCAAGCCCCCGAAGGCCGCCGCGTACTGGTCTTGCTTGCCGATCGGGCGGCCGAGTGTGTCAATCTCGATGGCGCACGCCTCGGCCGCGAGCTCGGCTCGGTTGCGCGTCCTCCCCTTCGCAGTATGGAGGGCATGCAGCAACCCGACGGTCAGGGTGCTACTGGAACCGAGTCCCGTGCCACTAGGGCAATCGGCAATGGTGGTCACCTCGAGCGGGCCCTCGGTTCCGGTGAGTTTCATGGCCTCGCGGACGAGCTCATGGGCGAGATCGTCGACACAAGCCACGGTCTCGGTCTTCGAGTAGCTCACTCGAATGTCATCTTCAAAGCGGCGATGCACCGTGACGTACATGTAGCGCTTGATCGCCGTGCTCAGCACCGCGCCGACCTCCTCGCGGTAGAAGGCCGGCAGGTCGGTCCCCCCGCCAGCGAAACTGAGACGGAACGGTGTCTTGGAGATAATCATGCTGCGAGGCCTCGCGCCGACATCGTGGGAGACCCGCCGTACCTACGCATCCGACGACATGGCGGACGACTGAGGCGCAGGGGGTTCCGAGGCCGTGTCCGCCTGTGCCAGGTACTGCGTCAGCACGTGCATCAGACTCTGGTGCGCATCCTCCACCATCCCGTAGTTGTGGATGGGAACATGCACGACGTGGTCCGCGAGGTCCTTGAGCCGCCCTCCATCAAAGCCGACGAACGCCATCGTCGGTACGCCGCGGCCGCGTGCGTACTCACAGGCGCGCACCACGTTGGGTGAGTCGCCGCTCGAGCTGACGAGCAGAACAGCGTCCTGCTCATTCAGATAGAACTCCAGCTGCTTGGAGAAGACCTCCTCGTAGGAGAGATCGTTGGCGACGGCTGTAAGCATCGCGGCATTCGATGTAAGAGCGATCGCCCGGATAGCCCGGCCGCCGTCGCGAAAGGCCCCCTTGGTGGTGTCGCAAACTGCATGATCGCTGATCGCGGCGCTGCCGCCGTTTCCAGCGACCCAAAGCACGCCACCGGTCGACCGGAGGCCAACGAGCACGGCACGAATGGGATCAAGGGCAGATCGGTCGATGCTCTTCAGGACCAGCGTGAAGCGCTCGTAGTACGCCTCGATGAACTCGTGAAAGTCGGACATGGGCCCTCGGGAAGCAACCTAGACGGGGAGTGTACGGGAACCTGCGTTGTCCACTCAGGTAACGTTGCATGCACGCCCCTCCGGGGCCCCGGAGGGGCCCCGGAGGGGCGCCATGAGGCAGTAGGGAGAGGATCGGGCTGTCGTCGGTATCCTCTCCCGGAAGCCCACCCCGGACCCAAGGCCAATCACCATGCAGCGCGACGTTGAGGCCTACTACGACGACTACGCACGCATCTTCATGCGGGACATCGTTGGAGGCAACCGGCGGGTCGAAGCCGTTCACGAATTCTACAAGCTCGCCATTGCTCGGGACGCG
>JAQBTI010000264.1 GCA_027624995.1 Chloroflexota bacterium | reverse complement strand
TGCGTATGATCTTCGATACCACCTGACTACCTCCCAACCGTGTCCTTGTCAACGAGCTCGATGAGAGTGCCTCCCGTGGCACGGGGGTGCAGAAAGGCGATCATGCCTGCCAGCCCCTGTCGGGGCGCCTTGTCTATGAGCTGGATGTCCTGTGCGGCAAGGCGGTCGAGTGTCTTCTGCAGGTCGTCGACCTCGAAGCAGACATGATGCAGCCCCTCGCCTTTTTTCTCGATGAAACGCGCGATGCCGCCGTTCGGGTCGGTCGGCTCGATGAATTCCAACTCCGAACCGCCGATCTTGACCAGCGCCGCCTTGACGCCCTGGTCCTTGACCTCCCTGATCTCAACCTTTTCGAGGTTGAAGAGGGCCGTGTAGGATGCCAGTGTGGCCTCGATGTCACGGACGGCGATACAGACGTGGTGGATGTGACGGGCGGTACAGGGTGTCTCGCTTCCTTCGGTCATTTCCGGTCCTCAGTGTCCAGTATGTTGCGGGCGATGATGAGGCGCTGGACCTCGGAGGAGCCCTCGTAAATCTCGGTTACCTTGGCGTCGCGATAGTAGCGCTCGGCGGGGGTCGGGGCGAAGTAGCCGGTCCCACCGTGGATCTGGACCGCCTTGTCGGCGGACTCCACGGCGACCCGCGACGCGAACAGCTTTGCCATGGAGGCCTCTTTGACGAAGGGCAGGCCTCGATCACGGAGTGTCGCGGCGTTGTAGACCAAATGACGCGCCGCTTCGATGTTGGTCGCCATCTCCACGATCATCCACTGGATACCCTGGAAGTCGGCGATGTGCTGCCCGAAGGCCTTCCGCTGCTGCGCGTAGCTCACCGCGGCCTCGTAGGCTGCCTGGGCGATTCCCAACGCCTGGGCCGCGACCTCTATTCGACTGGTGTTCAGGGACTGCATGGCCTGCTTGAACCCCTGCCCCTCCGGGCCCAGCCGGTTTTCCTCGGGGACCGGACTGCTCTCGAATACGATCTCGGCCGTCGAAGAGGCCCGCATGCCCATCTTGCCGTGTTGTTTCGTTATCGTCATCCCCGCGGTGTCGCGTTCGACGACCAGGGCGTTGATGCCACGGGTGCGCAGGCTTCGGTCCATCGTCGCCATTATCACGAAGACGTCGGCCTCGTTGGCGTTGGTGATGAACATCTTGGTGCCGTCGAGCAGGTAGCCCCCGTTGCTCTTGGTGGCGGTGGTGCTAATAGCGCTTGAGTCGCTACCGGCGCCGGGCTCGGTGAGGGCGAACGCCCCGACCTTCTCGCCGGCTACCAGTGACGGCACGAATCTCTGCCTCTGTCCCTCGGTGCCGAACAGGTCGATGAGCCGCGTGCAGAGCGAGAGGTGGGCAACGAAGATGACGCTGGTGGCGGCGCAGCCCCTGGCGATCTCTTCGACCACGATGGCGGACTGTCTCGCCGTGCCTCCGCTACCGCCGAACTCCTCGCCTATGGTGAGGCCAAAGAGGCCGAGCTCGGCGAGCCCACGGAAGTTGTCCCAGGGGAATTCGCCGCTTTCATCGTAATCTGCCGCGTTCGGCGCGAGCTGCTGGTCCGCAAACTCGCGGACGGTGTTCCTCAGCAGCAGTTCCTCTTCGTTCAGCAAATGGTCAAACATATTTTCTCACCGCAGAGTGCCCTGGCTGGATTCCCATCATCAAAAAGGCGAGAATTCGCGCTGCTCGCCGAAGACGCCCCGAAAGACGTCGGCGATCTCGCCGACGGTTGCATAGGCCTCGACGCACTCGAGGATCGTGGGCAAGGTATTCTCCGAGCCTCGGGCTACTTCTTCCAGTCGTTTCAGTGAGGCCTGGACCTCGGAGCCGTCCCGTTCTCGGCGGACGCGCGCAAGGCGCTGGAGCTGGGATCGCGTCTGCTCCGGATCGATGCTTTGGACCTTGGCGATCGGCGGGGGCGGCGCCTGGTACTTGTTCACCCCGACGACGATTCGCTCCTCCCGCTCGACCGCCTGCTGATGTATGTACGCGCTCTCGTGGATCTCGCCGGTCTGGTAGCCGTCCTCCAGGGCCGCGATGGCACCGCCGAGCTCGTCGATGCGCTCGATGTGCTTGAAGGCCTCCGCCTCCAGCCGGTCCGTGAGGCTCTCGACGTAGTACGAGCCTGCTAGAGGGTCGACCGTGTCGGTTACGCCGCTCTCGTGGGCAATGACCTGCTGAGTGCGCAAGGATAGCTGGACGGACTCTTCGGTGGGGAGCGCCAGGGCCTCGTCTTTCGAGTTCACGTGCAGCGACTGGGTGCCACCCAGTACCGCTGCGAGGGCCTGGAGCGTAGTCCTGATCACGTTGTTGTCGGGTTGCTGCGCTGTGAGAGTTACGCCCGCGGTCTGGGTGTGGAAGCGGAGCATCCAGGAGCGCGGGTCTTCGGCGCCGAACCTCTCGCGCATGATTTTGGCCCACATGCGCCGGGCCGCCCGGAACTTGGCGACCTCCTCGAACAGGTTGCTCTGGGCCACGAAGAAGAACGAGAGCCGACCGGCGATCTTATCGACGGCCAGTCCCGAGTCTACGGCCGCCTGCACGTAGGCAATGGCATTGGCGAAGGTGAAGGCCAGCTCCTGGACGGCGGTCGCGCCGGCCTCGCGCATGTGGTAGCCGCTGATGCTGATGGTGTTCCAGCGCGGGACGTTCTGGCTGCAGTACTGGAAGACGTCGGTCACCAGCCTCATCGAGGGCGCTGGCGGGTATATGTATGTCCCGCGGGCGATGTACTCCTTCAAGATGTCGTTCTGGAGGGTGCCGTTGAGCTTGTCCGGCGGCACGCCCTGCTTCTTGCCCACCGCGATGTATAGGGCTAGCAGTATGGATGCCGTGGCATTGATGGTCATGGAGGTGCTGACCTTGTCCAGCGGGATCCCCTCCATTAGGAGCTCCATGTCCGCCAGGCTGCTGATGGGCACGCCGACCCGGCCGACCTCTCCGGTGGCCATGGGGTGGTCGGAGTCGTAGCCAGTCTGTGTCGGCAGGTCGAAGGCGACGCTCAGGCCGGTCTGTCCCTGATCCAGCAGGTAGCGGTAGCGGCGGTTAGACTCTTCGGGGGATGCGAGCCCGGCGTACTGGCGCATCGTCCACAGGCGGCCGCGGTACATGTTGGGCTGAACGCCTCGGGTGTACGGGTACTCGCCTGGGTATCCCAGTTTTTCGATGTAGTCGGCGCCATCGATATCTTCGGGCGTGTAGACGGTGTCCACGTCCAGGTCGGAAGAGGTAGAGAAGGACTCCCGGCGCTCGCCGAAGAGCTTCTTCAGCGGATCGAGGGTGGCGTCACGCCATTGGTCCTTGCTCTCACTGGGCATCGCATGCGCCTCCTCCAACGCTCGGAGTCCAAGCTATCTGGAGTGTAGTTAACGAGCGAGTAGCTGTCAATTTACGTGCCGAGCGGGCTGTCGGTCTGCTAGCATGGCTCCAATGATTGCTCAATGGCAGAGCGTCCAGGGCTGGCAGATTAAGGATCGTTGAAGGCGCAGAACGGTGGAGTGCGCGTCGACTCGATCGTGGCACAGATGTCGCGTCGATGGACTGTGGAGATGATCCGTGGGGTCGGTCCGTAACCGACTTTCTAGTGAGCGACGCTCTCGAACAGCAGCAATTACTGGGTAACAAGACTACTTTGTTCTACTACGACGAGGACCTAGTTGGCTATGTAACCCTAGCTGCGTCACTACTGGAACTTCGGCAGGCCCAGCAAGTAGCGCGACAGCCTGGTATCGAAGATATCGGCCGCGATTCTTTTCCAAGCGTCTTGATCGCACGGTTTGGTGTGCATAAGGACCATCAGCGCAAAGGATACGGCCGAAGGATATTCGACTGGGCTTTGGCCGAGGTCATTCAGGGTAGCGTTGGCGCGCGACTGCTGATCTTACACGTGGATAAGGAAAACAGAGGCGGGCGAGGGTTCTGGAAGGCGTGCGGCTTTCGCAGCGGTGGGGGTGCGAAGAACATCCTGATGTGGCTTGACCTGTACCCATTCGTAGCCGACGATCAGCCGAAAGATTAAAGAAAGGGGGGGGACTGATCCCCTCCCTTGATATCTTCACCGCAGGGACGTACT
>JAQBTI010000263.1 GCA_027624995.1 Chloroflexota bacterium | reverse complement strand
GTATAGAAGTTGTACAGTTTCTACATCAATTCCGTCAAAAATTTGAGTAAATGTAGTCTCTGACTCCAAGTCAATGGTTGGGTGGAGGTTAGCGCAGGGTGCTAATTGACAAGTGCGGGAGCAGGGTATACGATGACCGGGTGCACTGGGGCATGAATTTGGTATCCGTCGGTGCCCAAGTGGCCAGTGGTCTCCTTACGACGCTGGACAGCCCCGCATGGAACCGCGTGGTTCTTACTGGGGGTCTAATGATGCTCCTCGTCATAGGTGCCGTAGTGCTCGTCCGGCGCCTTGAGAGGGGCGGCCCTGCCGAATGGATGGCACTCGGGGCGGCAATCTCCGCACTGGTGTTCTTCGTGCTCGGATCCGTCGTGGAGTTATTCTGGGTAGGGACCGATGCCTTGGGCGCTCCGCAGGGTGCGTCTCCGGGTCTCGGCTGGGTGAACGCTGCCACTTGCTTGCTTGTTTTCCTCCTCACACTCAGCGCTTACGTTGGGCTTCGTGAACGGGCGGTCGCGGATGCGATCGGCCGTGGGGTCTCCGAAGTCGGCAAGAATCGCACCCGGGTACTTCGTGTCGCGCTTGGCCTAGCGGCAACGTTGGTGGTCGTGACCGGAATCGTCGCCTCTGCGACGAGGTCTAGCACCCCAGTGGCCTGTGTCGATGTCACCAAGAGCGTCGGGATCGAATTTCGAGGCGCTCTCGGCAATGCGATCGTCGACGGTTCGGACAGAAGTGCCGAGATGCAACAGCACCTAGGCAACGGCGTCGCGATCGGCGATTACAACCAAGACGGGAATCTTGATCTCTACATGCTGGGTCAACCCGGGCATGAGAACCGACTCTACCGCAATAACCACACCTCCTGGGGCGAAGGGTTTACGGACGTGACCGATGTGGTCGGCTTGGGCGGGTTGAGTGGGAGCCGTGCCGCCCAATTTATTGACCTGAACATCGACGGCCGTCTCGACCTAGTGGTGGTCAACGATTACCAAGCAGGCACGGCACTCCAGCCCTCTCGGATCTACGGGAACCTTTCCGGTGACAGGTTCGAGGATGTCACCGGAGCGTCCGGCTTCGACCCGATAGGCCTGATCGTCGGCGGCCTTGCAATCGCCGACTACAATAAAGATGGTCTTCCCGACATCTATGTCGCCTTTTGGACCGGCGGGATGGAGCTGGGCGCGACTTATGCCGCGCAGAACCTGCTCTTTGAGAACCTTGGCGACTTCCGATTCAGGGAGGTCGCAGACCAGATTGGCCTTGGTTCCCTCAGCACGGGAAGCTTCACGCCACTGTTCGCCGACCTGAACGCCGACAGCTGGCCTGATCTCTACCTTACGGTCGACGGTGCGCCTGAGAGGCTCTTCATCAACGACCACGGAATGTTTCGCGACGTAACGATCGAGTCGGGCCTGGGTACCACCCGCAACGGCATGGGGGCGTCTCTCGTCGACCCTGAAGGCACGGGGGTGCCATCTATCTACGTCACGAACATCACCGAATCCGAACACAGGCTTGGCACCCCGCCAGGGGGAAACGCGTTGCTGCGCTCGAGACTTCGCCCGGGCGGAGCCATCACCTATGTTGACGACGCGGCCGGGGCCGGAGTCCGCGACGCAGGGTGGGCATGGGGGGCAAGCTTCACGGACCTCAACCTTGATGGGTACCCGGACCTGTTCGTCGCGCAGGGTATGGACGTAGCGACCCGAGGGGTGAGCCCAGCACTCTTGAATGACCGAGCCCACGTATTCGTGGGGACCAGTCCTGGGAGGTTCATGGAGTCAAAGGACAATGGGTGCGACATCCCCGGCGATCAACGCGCCGTCGTGGCGTTTGACTATAATAGAGATGGTGCGCCGGACCTGCTCGTGTCGCAGGTCTTACACGACTACAAGTTACTCGAGAACCGAAGTGAACCCCGTGGTCACTGGCTGACGGTCGTCGCGGGACCGACTGCGGGACATACTGTTGTCGGCGCAAGGGTCACGGTCATCGCTGGAGGGCGTCAATGGGTGCAGAACATTATCGGAGGGGGCAGCTACCTTTCCGGACCGCCAAACGAGGTGTATTTCGGGTTGGGATATGCGGATCGCGTCACGAGCATCAGCATCGACTGGCCGGACGGTACTACGACAGCGAGATTCAATGTGACCGCAGATCGTCTGGTGCTCATGCAGAAGCCCTGATGCTTCCTAAGCTTGGGAGATGCGCCTTGGGGCCCGGCGCTCACCTTTCAGCAACGGCGCGACCTTGCTGGGTGGTCAGGGGTGCGTCCTAGCGTCATGCGATCGTTCAGGATAGCCGAAGCGCTCGTCTGCGTCGTGGCCGTGGCTCTGATCGGTGTCTGGCTGGTTGCCGCACGGCTGTCGCAGAAGCTGAGCTGCCCGCCGCCGGCGAACCACCCTGAATGGTCGGTCGCGCGACGCTGGAATGAGGCGCTTCTTGGCGCGATCCGCCGAGATCTGCCCAACCCGCCGGTCCACGCCCGCAATCTGTTCCATAACTCGGTCGCGATGTGGGACGCGTGGGCAGCATACGACCCTATGGCGCAGGGCTACCTCGCGACCGAGAAGCAGGCAGTAGGGTACGTGGCGGCCGCGCGCGACGAGGCTATCAGCTACGCGGCCTACAGGGTCCTCGCATCGCGCTTCGCGAAAGCCACTGGGGCTGACCAGTCGCTGTCCGAGTTCGACGCAGTCATGGACGCGCTGTGTTACCCGGTCAACAACACGACCACCGACGGCACCTCGCCTGCGGCGGTCGGCAACCGGATCGCGGCCTCAGTGCTTGCGTACGCCAAGACAGATGGGTCGAACGAGGGCAATGGGTACAAAACCCCCGATTACAAAGCTGTTAACCAACCGCTTGTGGTCAACAAGTCGGGCACGACGATGATAGACCCGAACCACTGGCAGCCGCTTCAGATCGAGCACATGATCTCCCAGAACGGCATCCCGGTGACAAACGGCGTTCAGCAGGCGATAGGCCCACACTGGGGTCACGTGAAGGGGTTTGCCCTGCCCGCTGTCATGGGCACCGGCTCGCCGGTCGACCCCGGTCCGCCGCCGGAGCTCGGCGACCCCGTCACTGATCAGGCGTTCAAGGATCAGGCCGTAGAGGTCGTCCACCTCAGCAGTCAGCTCGACCCCGCCGACGGCGTCACCATCGATATCTCACCCGGTGCGCAGGGGGCCAACACTCTAGGAACCAACGATGGCCAGGGTCACGCCGTCAACACGGCCACGGGTCAGCCGTATCCGTCGAACGTTGTGCTCCGGGGCAACTTCGGTCGAGCCATTGCCGAGTTCTGGGCCGACGGCCCAGAATCCGAGACTCCGCCAGGCCACTGGAATGTCCTTGCGAATCAAGTCTCTGATGAGCTCGATCCAGACCTCCGTGTGGGCGGCATAGGCGATCGGGTCGACCGCCTGCAGTGGGGCGTGAAGATGTATCTCGCGCTTAACGGCGCGGCCCACGATGCCGCGATCGCTGCGTGGGGGCTCAAGGGTCGCTACGACGGCGCGCGCCCAATCTCGATGATCCGCTACCTGGGTGAGCTGGGCCAGTCGAGCGACCCGACCGGGCCCTCGTACAATAGGGAGGGCCTGCCGCTCGTCCCGGGCCTGATCGAGGTCATCACCAAGAAATCGAGCGCGCCAGGTCAGCGCCACAGTACGCTCGCCGCACACCTCGGCGAGATCGCGGTCCGGGCGTTGGTGGGCATCCCAGCCGACTCCAAGTCCGAGGTGACCGGCGTCGAGTGGATCCTCGCGGTCGACTGGATCCCGTACCAGCTGCCGACGTTTGTGACGCCCGCCTTCCAAGGCTACATCTCGGGACACAGCACGTTCAGCCGGGCCGCGGCCGAGGTACTCACCGGATTAACGGGGAGCGAATACTTCCCGGGCGGCGTGTTTGGCTACACAATCAATCAGGGTTCCCTCAAGATCGAGAAGGCCCCAACGGCCGTCATCCGGCTGGAGTGGGCGACGTATTACGACGCAGCCGACCAGGCAGGTCGCTCCCGGCTGTGGGGCGGGATCCACGTGGCCAGCGACGACCTTACGGGCCG
>JAQBTI010000262.1 GCA_027624995.1 Chloroflexota bacterium | reverse complement strand
ACACGAAGGGCGCCACCGAGACGGCCCCGCTGGGCCTGAAGATCGGTGACGGGGCCGTCTGGGTCGACACAGGAGACACGATGCCGGACGGCTACGACGCGGTGGTCATGGTGGAGCACGTCCACGAGGTAGACGCCTCGACCGTCGAAATCATGGCCCCGGTTCCGCCCTACCATCACGTCCGCGCCTTGGGCGAGGACATAGTCGCCACGGAGCTTCTGCTGCCCGAGAGCCACGTTCTTCGTCCGGTAGACGTGGGAGCGTGCGCGGCCGCAGGACTTACGCGCGTCCAGGTGAGGCAACGGCCGTCCGTCGCCGTGCTCCCAACGGGCTCCGAGCTGGTGGTGGCGGGCAGCGCTCTGCGACCCGGCGAAATAGTCGAGTTCAACTCGCTGATGCTCGCGGGACTTATCGATGCGTGGGGTGGCCTCGCCACACGGCATCCTCCGATACCCGACGACTACGAACGCCTCAGGTCGGCCGTTCTCGACCTAGTGCGCAAGCACGACATAGTCGTCATAAACGCTGGGTCGTCGGCGGGCTCCGAGGACTATACGGCCAGGCTGGTCGAGGAACTGGGCGATCTGATCGTACACGGCGTTGCGTACAGGCCCGGCCACCCCGTGGTCCTGGGCGTCGTGGAGGGGAAGCCGGTCCTGGGCATCCCCGGTTACCCCGTGTCTGCGGTGCTCACTTGTGAAATCTTCGTCAAGCCGTTGATCGAACGGAAGCTGGGCGTCCGCTCCAAGCAACGAGAGCGCATCGAGGCGACCCTGAGCAGAAAGGTGGCCTCGCCGATCGGGGAGGACGAGCACATCCGTGTCGCCCTGGGCCGTGTCGGCGAGAGGATGATCGCAACGCCTATCCAGCGCGGCGCTGGAGTGATCACGTCGCTGGTCCGCGCCGACGGGCTTGTCACCGTGCCGCGCCTCTCGGAAGGTGTAGAGGCCGGCGCTCTGGTCGAGGTCGAGCTGCTGCGCCACCGCGAGGAGATCGAGCGGAAGATCGTGGCGACCGGAAGCCACGACCTCACGCTGGACCTGCTCGCCAGCCGGCTACGGCGGACCGATCCCGGTCTGACGCTGTCTTCATCCAACGTGGGCAGCCTCGGCGGACTTATGGCCTTGAGCCGTAGGGAGGCCCATCTGGCAGGCACCCACCTGCTGGACGAAGAGACCGGCGAGTACAATCTGCCCTTCGTACGTAGGTATCTCAAAGGGCAGGACGTGGTAGTCGTCCATCTGGTCGGACGAGTCCAGGGACTTATGGTGACCCACGGCAACCCGAAGGGTGTCTCCACGCTGAGTGACCTTGCGGAAGACGGCATGTCGTTCGTGAACAGGCAGCGCGGATCCGGTACGAGGGTGCTACTGGACTACAGGCTCAAAGGGCTCGGCATCGAGCCCGCCCAGATAGCAGGGTACGAGCGCGAGGAGTACACGCACCTGGGGGTCGCGGCCGCCGTCGCCGGGGGACGGGCCGACACAGGGCTCGGCATCCTCTCGGCGGCCAGGGCGATGGGGCTTGACTTTGTTCCGCTCCTCAACGAGCAGTACGATATCGTAGTACCTACTGAGTTTTACGAAGCCGACCTCTTGAAGCCGTTGCTGGACCTGATCAGAAGCGCTGAATTCAGGTTCGAGGTCGAGGCCCTGGGCGGCTACGATGCCTCGGCTATGGGTGAGGTGGTGGAGGGGTCGGATGGGGACTGACATCGATGTCTCCGGTGTGGTCCTGGCCGGCGGTCTGAGCCGGAGGCTGGGCCGCGACAAGGCGGTCGAGCCCGTCGACGGCGTGCCGCTGATCGGCCGGGTCATTTCACGGCTCTCCGAGGTCTCCCAGCAGACCGTGGTAGTGGTCAACGAGCCCGGGCGAGTGGCCGCTTTGCCGCTGCCAACTTCCGCGAAGACCGCCGTGGACATCTATCCCGGCAAGGGGTCGCTGGGCGGTATTTTCACCGGCCTGTCGGCGGCGGATGGAGAATGGGCGTTCGTGGTGTCCTGCGACATGCCTTTCCTCAATACGGCCCTGCTGTCACACATGCTCTCGCTTCGCGAGGGTTTCGACGTCGTCGTGCCGGTAATCGACGGTCGCCCGGAGCCTACGCACGCCCTCTACAACAAGGCCTGCCTGCCACACATGCAGCGACGGCTGGAGGCTGACGAGCTCAAGATCATAGGCTTCTTCGAGGAGGTCAAGGTGTTCTATCTCGCCGAGGAGGAGCTAGACAGGTTTGACCCGGAGCACCTGAGCTTCTTCAACGTGAACACCCAGGAGGACCTCGACCGCGCCCAAGCCCTGGCGGCTCAGGGGCGTTGACCCGGTGGCCGTGATATGGGCGCACGGTTTGCTGGTTGCGTGACAACCGAGGTTTCTGTTTAGGAGGTCGCCGACTGAACCTATTTACACACCTGTTGACGTATCCTCAACGTATCGTCGGACACACTAACGGCGACCGGCCCGCCATCGCCAAATGGCCACCTTGTGAAGTAGAGCACGGGGCCAGCTAGAGGCGACCAGTCGACGAAGAGTTATTCGGTCCTCAGACTCGTCAACCCTAGGTAGGAAGATCACCAAGCTCGTCAGTCTGAGAATACCAGACACTAGGAAAAGGGTCATCAACTGGTACTCGAAGATCGTCGGGAGGTGCGCCGCGATTGTTCCGCCAACCAGGGCGCCGCCGAATATCCCGGCAGATGCCATGGCGTTGAAGAATCCGACGGACGATGCACGCTCCTCCTCCTGAGAGTTCTCCAGCACAAAATTGTACGCGACGAGGCTCCAGCCCGCCGTCGCCAACCCGATGAGAGGATGAATCATCCACAGGTACCAGCTCTGAGCGGAAAGGATGAACAGAAATGGCCACGTTGCGACACCCAGGGCGGCGAGTGCCAGGACCAATCTGTTCCCACGGACATCGGCGAGATGTCCCCACAGCGGACGTACCAAAACACCAGCCATGCTCTCTGCCACGCTGAGGCCAACGAAGGTCGTATACGACACACCGACGTCGCGCAACAGGTAGATGCTAAGAAAGGGTCCGCCTACGCCCATGGTGAAGTGAAACACGAGGATGAAAAGGTCGTAGCGGCCCAGTTTGCTCTGGCCCCCGCCGACAAGCTGCTTCCACGGTGCGGTACCGTGCCGTATTTGCAGATCGGGTCGAGGGTCGATGATGCGTGAAAAGACGAAGCCCGAGACGAGGCGCGACGCCATCGCGGTCAGGAAGACGACAGTGAATCCCCACATCACGGCGCCGTGCAGCCTGTCCAGAGCGAGCGCTCCCGCCATGCCAAGCACCATTGTCACCAGGGATACAAACGACCCTCTGAGACCCATATAGCTGCCCCGACGCTGAACGGGGACAAGATCGGACATCCAGCTACCCCACGCTGGATCGCTGATAACGAGCATCGTGGCGGTAAGGCCTGCAAGAGGGATCAGCGACCATACCTGAAAGCGTTCCGGGATAATGGGAACAAGGGCCAACAACAGCCAAGGCAGAGCACTGAGGAGCACGGTAGTTACTACCATCCGCTTGCGTCCGCCTAGCAAGCCAACCAGGGAGCTAACCGACAGCTGAGACGACGCGATCATGATCTGGGTGGTGGCGCTGAACAGGCCCATCTGGAGTGATGTCGCGCCAAGCCTGATGGCGAAGGCTGAGGTAAAGTAGCCCCACGCCGCGTTTGCCACGGCCAAGATGCCGCCCTCACGGAGCATGAGCCTCGCGCCACGCTGACTCTCGGCGCTATCGTAGGTGCTCTGGGTGGTGGGCGAAACCGGTTCAGTTGTCATCAACGCCTTCTTGAACGTTGCCGGGAAGGGGCTCGGAATCAAAACAGGCCCCCGACCGGTAGTTACCAGAAGGGGGCCGAGCGAATATGGGTCGGTCTGGGAGGCCGCACTCAAGTATCGCGTCTGGGTATGGACGGCGTCAATGGCGGCGGGGGTATCGGCAGCGTGCCGGAGAAGGCGATGAAAGGGGATTGGGCAGGCTGGATTCTCCGCACCTGAGCTTCTTCAACGTGAACAAGCAGGAGGGCCGGCTTACGAACTGGCGCCCACGGGCGGCGGACCAGTGGGGCTGGCTTGACCCG
>JAQBTI010000005.1 GCA_027624995.1 Chloroflexota bacterium | reverse complement strand
CACTGCCGCCAGAATAATCACGGACCGAGAGACGGGCCGTTCCCGTGGATTCGGGTTCGTTGAGATGGGCGACGCGACCCAGGGACGAGCCGCAATGGCTGCCCTGAACGGGGCGACCGTGAACGGCCGCGAGCTGACGGTCAACGAGGCGAAGCCCCGAGAGGAAAGAGGTCCCCGTGGTGGTGGCTACGGCGGCGGCGGCGGTTCCCGCTGGTAAACAGGTAACCTGAAGCGTCCGGGACTCATAGGACCAAGCGGATTCTGTGGAGAACCGGGCAACGGAAGCTACACGAGGCAGACGTGGTCAGTGATCGCGTCTGCCTCGTTGCTTTTGTAGGACTGGACTCACATCTCGTCTTCCGGGCGGGACGAGATCTCGAAGCCTAACCGTTTAACCTCCGCCTCGAGGGTATCAATCCACTCCTGTGTGGGGATGCTGGCTGGCACCGTAATCTCGAGGCTTCCGTCGGACAATCTCTCGACATGCCCATCACCCTCCTTCTCCAGAGGCACACTGACGCTCTCCCGGTCGATGCCGAACCGGTCGGTAACCTCGAAAATCGCGCCCATGTCTTTCATGCCGATGATGTCATCCGTCATATTTCATCCTTCTTTGAGTCTTTAGTGCTACGTTGGACAGGCTGATCCAATTGGTAGAACGAGACTAACACGTAGATGGGACATAGAAAGAGGGCCGGCCTGTGATCAGGCCGGCCCTCTTTCTATCGGCTCAGACTTCTGGTATGCGGTTTATCCTGTCCGTTCCCCCGCCAGCTCGCGGATGCGGGCTGCCTGGAACCGCAGGACGCGCACGATGGTGGCTAGGCCCAGCGAAACGGAGGTCAGGTAGACCGCCACGCTGAGGCGTCGCACGGCCTCCATCCAGGTAGACCAGTCGCTGATGGTAGCCAGCCGACCGGCGTTGCCGTCGTTTACCGCGTCGGCGGCGACGAACCCGAGCACGATGTGCACAATGACCGCGAAGACAAGACCCATCATCGCCATCATCATCAGCACGATCATGAGCTTTGCCGTGCCCGGCAAGTTCAGAGTGACGACCTTGCCGCCGACCGCCTCCTGAATCTCACCCCCGCCTGTACGCAGGGCTCCCAGGATGCGAGCGATGGCGAAGACGATCGCCGCCAACACCGTCGCGAACCCGATGAACATCACGGCCGTAGTAAGCTGGCCGAGCAAGGCCACCGTATCCGGGCTGTCGCCGTCGGCTACCAGGGAGGCCCTCACGATTCCCAGAACGGCCGCGACCGGGAACGCCATCACCGCCATCAGGAGCATCGGCGCCCAGAGCTTCCTCCCCAATCTCATCGGAGGAAGAAGGCCCAACGCACGGCTGCTCTCACTAACGTCGAAGTCTTGAATCAAGCTTGCTGTTGCCATTTGTATCCCTCCGTACTATCGGCCGTCCGTGATCAGCTCACGGATGCGGTGGAACTGGAAGCCTAGGACCGTGCCTATCGTAGACAGCGCCAGGACGATGCCCGCGAGCAGGAGGCCTAGCGCGGCTTCTCTCAGTGGTCCGAGCCACGCGTGCCAGGCGTTGATCGTCTGGAGCTTGTCGGCATCGATCGTAGCGACGTAGATGTAGAGAACGAGTTGCACCATCGCCGCCATCATGCCCATGACCATCAGGCCGATGAAGAGCTTGGCCGTCACGGGCATGAGAAGTGTCTTCACGCCGACCCCTACCGACTCCTGGACCTCGCCGCCGCCCTGACGCAGAGAGGCTAGGATGCTGCCCAGCAGGAAGGATATTCCTCCTAGAAGCAGTGCCTCGCCGAAGAACTCGATGCCGGGAGCAAGGGCCCTGAAGGTCTGGAACGTGCTCGGGTCGGCATCATCAGCGGCTGCGGCCTCCACGAACGTGAACACGAGCCCAACGAGAACCAGCATTATGCCCATCAGGAGCATTGGCAGCCACAGCATGACTGCCATCTTGTGGATAGGCAGTGGGCCGGGGGCGCTCTTGGTGATGCGTGCGGCCCCGTAAGGAGTGGTGATGAGCCCCTCGGATACATTCCCGGTGTCACGGTCCTTGGGCATGAGGTGGGGCAGGGCGGCCTTGATGCTCTCGACTCTGAACCATACCCTGCGGGCGATGCCCCACAGTATGGCTGCTATCCCGGTCTTGATCGAGCCGAGGGCTGCGGTGGCGATGCCGAACGTCCACGCCGCCTGTGCGGCGAGGGTCGAGGCGGACGAGTCGCTGGAGGCCTGGACTATGTTGCTGATAAACGCCACCATCGCAACCATCAGGCCCAGAGCTATGAGGCCCAGCCCGACCTTACGGTGGGCCGACTCGTCTCGGGGGTCAGCCCCATCAGGCGGCCTCAGCAAGGAATTAGCCGATATCGTCATCTCAAGTACCTCCTTCGCAACTTCTCTTCGTACGCTGATCCTGTCGTGTATCGTCTAGGTAAATGCTGCGTATAACGCGCCCATCAGAACGCCAAACACTATGTGCAGCATGAAGAAGCCCATAACGGTCATGGGCGGGTAGCTCATGGCGAAGGCGCCCGGGGCCTGCAGCTCGCCGCGCCGCATGAGAGGGTGCATAACAGGGATCATTCCCAAACCGATCCCCGAGACCACCCAGTGGCCCAGCCCGAACAGGAGTCCCCACGCCGCCAGGGAGCTCTCCAGATCGAAGGCTGTAAAGAGGGCTACGTGTACAAGGCCGAATACGACGCTCATCATTGCGTGCTGAATCGCGCCGGCCACGTAAGCCATGGTCCTGTCCTTGACCATCATGGTGCCGAGCATGTAGAACAGGTTCATCTTCATCTGGCCGGGCATCATGCCGATCCCCATATAGAGGAGCATGGCCATCACCCCACCGGCGATGACTCCCGCCCCTATCGCTGGTCCTACTTCAAAGTCCATATGCCTAACCCCTTAATCCGAATGCTGGTCACGTTGGCGTCATAGAGTCTGATGTGCGCCACGGGTGACAGGTTCGGTAGTCTTGCATACACAACCGGTGTCGGGCGGTCGCGACCGCCCCCTTCGTCACTGAACCGGCATCCAAAGAATTGTGAAAGCCACACTTGATGTACTCAAGGTCTTCATCACACAGAGTTGCCGCGGGTGCAAACGGGCGCTTGAACTCGCGGCATGGGTGAGGAAGATCAAGCCGAAACTGGTGGTCGAGGTCGTCGACCTCTCACTGCCGTCCAACGCAGACCACGTCCGCGTATTCGCGGTCCCCGCATACGTTTACGGCGACCGCACGGTATTCCTGGGCAACCCCAGCCACGAGGAGCTTGGCGCCTGGCTGGCCCGACTCGAGGCTTGACGCACGGCCGGACCTGAGTCGGAGCTAGACGCCGAGCGTCCCAAAATGCGACGATTGCTCCATGGACGGAGTTGAGAAGCTGGGCCTGCTCTCCGCGATGGAGATATTCAGCGACTTGTCTGAGACCGAGATCGAGTCGCTGATGGACAGTACGTCCATGAGCACGGCAAAGAAGGGGACCGTGTTTTACGGGTCCAAGGATGGTCCCGAGGTGCTGTTCCTGCTCAAGTCCGGCAGGGTCGAGCTCTACCGCCAGTTGCAGGACGACAAGAGGCTCACCGTTGCTGTTGTCGAGGAGCGGTCGTTCTTCGGCGAGATGTCCCTCGTCGGCCAGCAGATGCTGGGCACGATGGCCCGGGCACTCGAAGACAGCGTGATCTGCGCTATGAGCCAGCACGACGTGCGGGCGCTGATGCTCGAACACCCGACGGTCGCGGTGCGCGTGATCGAGGCGCTGGCGGCCAGGCTTCAGCAGTCCAGAGACGCCCTCGAGGAGATGGCGTTCAGCGACGTCACCGGCCGGGTTGCGGGGCTTTTGCTGCGCCTGTCAGACGGCATCACCGATGTCATAGAGGGGTACTCGCACCAGGACCTGGCGGCCATGATCGGTTGTCTGCGCGAGAGCGTCACTGTGACCCTGGACCGGTTCAAGGAGAGCGGCGCGGTGGCTATCGGCCGCAAACGCATCGAGATCACCGACCGGTCCCAGCTCGAAAGCGTAGTCTCTCAGCGGGCACCTAGCGCTTCATAGTCTAGCCCATCGGTCCCTCCGATAGGAGCCACGAGGGCAGCGTTTAGAACAAATGTCTTTACTTCTTGCCCCGCTGATGGTAGCATGGGCCGCGAAGGGCGACTCAACACCGTCCGGTAAGTTGTACGTGTACCGGCCCCATGATACGATTGGACCCCGGCAATGAGGCCGTTTACGCCTATTCTATGCGGTGGATGACATGACCAACGAGAAGACAAAAGCACTGGAACTGGCTATCGGGCAGATCGACCGGCACTTCGGCAAGGGTTCCATAATGAGGCTGGGGGAGTTCACTCGCGACACCCGCGTGGAAGCGATCTCCACCGGCTCGATCTCTTTGGACATGGGGCTGGGCGTGGGCGGAGTCCCGCGAGGCAGGGTCACTGAGATATTCGGTGCCGAGGCGTCCGGAAAGACGACCCTGGCGTACCACGTCATGGCCTCGAATCAGCTCTCGGGCGGCACCTCAGCCTACATAGACGCTGAGCACGCGATGGACGCTGGCTACGCCGCAAAGTGCGGCGTTGACGTGGACAGCCTGCTGATCTCCCAGCCGGATACGGCGGAGCAGGGGCTCGAGATCTGCGAGTACCTCGTGCGCAGCGGAGCGGTCGATGTCGTAGTCATCGACAGCGTAGCCGCGCTGGTGCCTCGGGCTGAGCTTGAGGGAGACATGGGCGACACCCATGTCGGGCTGCAGGCCAGATTGATGTCCCAGGCCCTTCGCAAGCTGACCGCCGCGATCAGCCGGTCCAACGCTTCGGTTATATTTATCAACCAGATCCGCGAGAAGATCGGTGTCTTCTTCGGCAACCCCGAGGTGACGCCGGGCGGTAGGGCCCTAAAGTTCTACAGCTCGGTGCGCATCGACCTGCGGCGGCTGGAACAGATCAAGCAGGGCAACGAGGTGATAGGGTCCAGAGTTCGGGCACGGATCGTCAAGAACAAGGTTGCGCCACCCTTCCGCGTCGCCGAGTTCGATGTGATGTTCAGCGAGGGCATCAGCAAAGAAGGTGACCTCATCGACCTGGGGGTCGAGCAAGGGATACTCACCAAGAGCGGCGCCTTCTTGAGCCTCGGAGACGAACGATTGGGGCAAGGGCGTGAGAACGCCAAGGCCTTCCTCAGAGAGCACATCGACGTGGCCGCCAGGATCGAAGAGCTCATACGAGGGACCGCTGGCGCTGGGTCTGCGGTCTCCGAGCCCGTGGAAGAGCCCGTCGGTGCCGTGGCGCCGGGCGATTCGGACTGATCTCGCGTAATACTTCGTTCGGCACGCCCCCGCCGCCGTAGATCGACCGTTTTCTCAGGAGCGAGTGACGGGTCATCAGGCCCATCAATGACCGAGAACGAGTCATTTCAACGCGCCAGCGCCGCCGCTCTTCGCTTCATAGCCTACCGGCCGCGGAGTGAGGCGGAAGTACGTGGGCGCCTTCGCAAGCGCTTCCCTCCCGATCTTGTCGAGCGAGTTGTGTCGGACCTCGTCGAACGGTCCCTGATCGACGACGTTGGGTTCGCCAGATTGTGGCGCGCGAGCCGTGAGTCTCTGAACCCCCGGAGTGCTGGCGTCATCAGGAGGGAGCTCCTGGCGAAGGGGGTCTCCAAGGACACGGCCCAGGAAACGGTCAGTGACCTGGACGACTCCGACGGAGCGCTCCGGGCCGGTCGCAAGTTCGCGAGACGCCTGGAGGGCACAGACTATTCCACTTACAGGCGCAGGCTTTGGGGCCATCTTCAACGTCGAGGCTTCGGCCAATCTGTCGTGCGCCGTACAATTGAAGTGGTATGGGAAGAGTTGCATGGCGACGACGGGTCGCAAGAAGCAGACGAAGGGTAGGAGGAATCAACGATGTTTGAAGGCGAGGCACTGAAACTGGCCCTCATTGGGGTCCTTCTGCTCATGTCCGCCTTCTTCTCGAGCGCAGAGGCGGCGTTCCTGTCCCTGGAGCGCACCCGAATGGCCCACCTGGTCAGTTCAGGCGTCCCCGGAGCAGCCAGGATAGACCGGATGATCGGCAATCCCGAGAGGTTACTGTCCACGATTCTACTAGGGAACAACCTGGTGAACGTGGCGTTCGCGGCCCTGGTGACCCTTCTGGTGGCCTCGGCTCTGGGGGAAGGTAAAGAGGGTCAGACGGCCGCGATCGCGACCGGAATCGGGACCGTGCTCCTGCTGATCGCGGGTGAGACCATACCAAAATCGATTGCGGTCAGGCGCGCCGAACGGGTAGCGTTCCTCTATTCGCTGCCGGTCGTGTGGTTCGAAGCCATGGCTTGGCCCGTGGTCGTCGTCTTGCAGTGGCTCGCCCACCGTGTCAGTTCCCTGTTGGGGGGTGGCGAGATCAGGGCCCTGGTTACTGAAGGGGAGATACGTACCGTCATAGACATGGGTCAAGCCCAAGGCGCGGTCGGGGCCTCAGAAGCAGAGATGCTCGGAAACGTCTTCCGGTTTGGGGATATGGAGGTCCGCGAGGTAATGACCCCGCGCACCGAAATGGTGTCGGTGGCTAGAGGTGCGCTTCTTAGCGATGTCCTTGTCGCCTACGCGGAGCACGCCCATACACGTTTGCCGGTGTACAGGGGCTCCGTGGACAACGTGATCGGTATCATTTCGGCGAAGGACGTCCTGAAGGTGATCTCGACAGGGGAGATCAGTCTTGACGACTCGGTTACCGACATCATCCGGGACGCCTACTTCGTACCAGAGACAAAGCGCGCGGCCGAGTTGTTCGACGAGCTTAGACGTACGGGCAACCAGATTGCGATAGCCGTGGACGAGTACGGCGTCGTCGCCGGTCTGGTTACTCTGAGGGGGCTGTCAGAGAAGGTCGTCGGACCGGTAGGCGAGGAGGGCGCGGGCCCAGAAGAGGAGTACGAGGCCATAGACCGCAATACCTTCCAGGTGGACGGCGGGATGAGCATAGACGAGGTCAACGAGGAGTTGGGAGTCGCTCTGCCGGAAGGCGACTTCGAGACCATCGCGGGGTTTGCCCTGGCGGTGCTGGGCTACATTCCAACTGGAGGCGAGCAGTTCGAATACGCCAACCTCAAGCTGGAGATCACGGAGATGAACGACCTGAAGATCGAGACGATCAAGGTGACTAAGCTTCCCGTGGCCTAGACGTAGCGATGGTGGCCTCCCCTGTGAAAAGTCTGAATGGCGTAATAGAGAACGCCCTCGAACGTGCCGGGTTGACCCGAGGCGCGACCGTTGTGGTGGCCGTTTCCGGCGGACCTGACTCCCTCACCCTGCTGCACTGCCTGGACTCGGCCGCGAGGGACGGCGGTATCAGGCTGCACGGAGCCCACCTCGACCACGGTCTCAGGGGAGAGGCGTCCACCGCCGACGCCAGATACGTATCCGAGGTCTTCCGGAGTCTGGGAATAGAGGCGACGCTGGACCGCGCGGATGTCGCGTCTTTCCGAAAAGAGCACAAGCTCTCGGTCGAAGACGCGGCGCGGCGCGTGCGCTACGACTTCCTGGGCCGGGTGGCGGCCGAGCACGAGGCCGATGCCATAGCGCTCGGGCACACCGCGGACGATCAGGCGGAGACCGTGCTGATGCATGTCCTCCGTGGCAGCGGCCTCACTGGGCTCGTTGGGATGCATGAGTCTGCCCGGCGGAAGATTGCGGGTGGAGATTTTCTACTCCTCAGACCCCTGCTCACCGTCTCACGGCAAGATACGGAGGCGTATTGCCAGGCGCTCGGTCTCGAGCCGCGGCGCGACGAGACCAACCTGCTCCCGGAGCTAACGCGGAACCGCCTGAGGTCCGAGCTCCTACCCCTCCTCGAGCAGTACAACCCCGCGGTGAAAGAGGCGCTCGTACGCCTATCACGTTCGGCAGCCCTGGACGCGGAGTACTTCGCTGCTGAGGTCTCTCGCGCGCTTCCGGAGGCCGGCGCTCTGGACGAAGATGGCGGGACCTTCAGCATCCGCCGCGACTCATTTCTGAAGCTACCGCATGCGCTGCAAGGACATCTTCTGCGCAGGGCCGTACTTGACGTAAAGGGCGATATGGAGGATCTGGAGCAGGTGCACGTAGACGAGATGGTAAGGCTGATCGGTGGCCCCGCCGGCCGGTCTTTGGACTTGCCGTCGGGCCTCCTGTTTACGGTCGGGTATGAGGTTGCGACTATCGGCGGATCGGAAGTCCAGCAGTGCCCCCTCCCTCTGCTTGACATGGAGCACGACCTTTCGGTGCCGGGAGAGACTCAGGTGGGCGAGTGGCTTGTCAGAGCGAGCCTCGTCGACAACGCCCCCGGCCACGAACAGAAACCGGCTCAGCCCGGGTCCGGGACCTTCTACACGACGACCCTGAATGCGGGAGCGGTCGGGACAGCGCTCTCCGTTAGGACGCGGCGACCGGGAGACCGGTTTCAGCCTCTGGGCATGTCGCAGACGAAGAAGCTCCAGGACTTTATGGTGGACTCGAAGGTCCCGCGGTCGTGGCGCGACCGAGTCCCGCTCGTAGTGTGCCCCTCCGGGATCGCTTGGGTAGTCGGGTGGCGTCCGGCGGACTGGGCGAAGGTCGGAGATGGCGATGCACCCGCCCTGGTGCTAAGCTTTCGCCATGAAGACTGATTTACCTACGAGCAAAAGCGGAAAGACGGCCATCCAGGTCGCGCAGGACGTCGCTCTCCACGCGGGCGACATGCTGAAGAAGAGCTTCGGTCAGGTCCAGAACATTTCACATAAAGGGCGTGGCAACATCGTCACTGAGATGGACACCGAAGTCGAGGCAGCGATGTTCGCCGTACTGGGCCGGGAGTTTCCCAATATGGCGCTCGTTGGCGAGGAGTCGTCGGGAGGGCAGGTACCGGAAAGCGGCTACGTGTGGGTCGTTGACCCGATAGACGGCACTCGGAACTACGCGTCGGGGATTCCGTTCTTTTCGATCGTCGCCGGACTTGTGCTTGACGGCGAGCCGGTCTTGGGCGTGAATTACGATCCGATGCTCGACGAGATGTTCATCGCAGAGCGAGGCCAGGGTGCCTTCCTCAACGGCAAGCAGATATGGGTCTCCGAAAGGACCGCCCTCGATCAGAGCATCTTGGGGATGGATCTGAGTTACAACAACGAGGGTGCGATCAATGGGCTCGAGGTGATTACGACCATCTGGCCCGGCATGCAGACCGCCCGGATCAAGGGCTCGTCAGCGCTGGGAATATCGTACGCCGCCGCCGGTCGCACCGACCTCTACTTCCATCACCAGCTCGCACCATGGGACCAGGTCGCGGGGCTGGTCCTGGTCGAGGAGGCCGGAGGTATCATCACCGACCGTACGGGTAAACGGGCCGGGCTGCATAGCGACGGCCTGATCGCGTCCAACCGGACGCTGCATCGCGAGTTCATGCAGAAGACTGAGGGACTGGCCTGGCGGCGCCCTACGCACCTGACGGCCTAACCGGGTCGCCCTCCCCCCATACGAGCGAGGACGGCCGGCCCCTCTAGCCCGGCCGGACGCCGAGGGTAATCTCTGTGGTCACCCTGGTCCCCTTACGGTAATAGACCAGGTCCACGGTCGAGCCGGGCGGATGCTCTAGCAGGAACCTCGACATCTCTCCGGTGTTGGTTATGTCATCGTCTCCAAGTTGGACGATGACGTCTTCCGCCCTCAGGCCGGCCGCGGCCGCTCCCGAGCCTCTGACCACACTCACGACCACGATGCCTTCTTCCACCGGAACACCGACCTGGTCGGCGACGGAGGGGGTGAGGTTGAAGGGCGTGATCCCCAAGAACCCGCGTTCGACCGTCCCCTTCTCCATGAGCTGTGCGGCGACGGTCTGCACGTCATCGATGTTCAGGGCAAAACCGATCCCCTGGCTACCGGAAATGATCGCGGTGTTGATGCCGATGACCTCCGCCCTGGTATTGACCAGGGCGCCCCCGCTGTTGCCCGGGTTGATCGACGCGTCGGTCTGTATCAGGTCTACGATGGTGTTTTGCTGGTCGGTCGTAAGAGAGCGTCCCAGCGCGCTGACTACCCCCTTGCTGACGGTGGGCCCTCCCGCCAGGCCGAGAGCGTGGCCGATCGCAATGACATCTTCACCGACCTGAAGGTCCGCGGAGACACCCAGCTTGGCCGGCTGCAGTCCATCCGCGTCTATCATGATGACGGCGGTGTCCATAGTCGGGTCTCGGCCGACGAGCCGGGCCTGGTGTCGCTCGCTATTGCTCAGGGTGACGGTAATGACCTGCGCCCCTTCGACCACGTGATTGTTGGTCAAGATATGGCCGGCCGTGTCGATGATTACGCCGGTACCGACTCCGCCGGACGGGACCGGTCGATTGAACGCGTCCATCCCGACGGCCTCAGTTGTTATCTGCACGATGGAAGGCGACAGGAGCTTGACCACGTCGACCGTAGAGAGTTCCTCGTCGCCTGCCGGGAGGGTCACCTGCGCGACTCCCCAGCCGTCTGTCATCGATGCTGAGGGCGTCGGACCCAGGTCGAAGGTGAGATCTTCATCTTGTTCCGGGGACTCAGTCGGCGCGGGTGCGATTGTGGCAACGGGTGGCAGTGTGGCCGCCTGCGCCTGCTCCCGATCCTTAACAGCCGGACTTTCGGCTACGGTCAGGGCTTGTACGGGTGGCAACGGCGCCGCGGGAATCACAGCGACAGCCGATTGGGGCGACGCGACACTCTTCTCCTGCGCCGGCGCGGTCGCTCCAGCCAGGACGGTCGTCGGTTCTGATGTTGCCTGAGATATGACGACCTCGTGTGGTTCGTCGCCGTTCCCACACGCGGTCATAACCAGGACCGCGACCATCACGGCCGCGATGGAAAGAAGGCTTCGTCTGTAAATCATCGGGGGACCTCCCTTTGGTGGAGCGGCGGGGGAGTTGTGACGGCCCACGCGGACTCTCGTTTCTGGAGAGGGCGAAACGCTTCTCTCAGAAATAAAAACGGCGTGGGGAGGTCGGGCGTTAGGAAGTGGTCTTCAAACAGAGGTCGCACCGCGTGTGTGAGGGGCTGAAAACAGAACCGGCCGGCGCGGGCGCCGACCGGTGACGAGGTCAGTTTGTAAATATGGGGACTAGGCCCGGGTCTTACGGCGGCGGATACGACGGAGGCTGCGCTGCTTGTCGAGCCGTTCCTGCTCACCCTTGGACGTAAAGTAGCGGCGATTCCTGAGTTCGCGAAGGATTCCAGACCGCTGGATGGAGGTCTGGAAACGCTTCAGAAGATTTTCGCCGTCTTCGTTATCGCGAAGTGTGACAAACGACAAGCTGGCTTCTCCTCCATGGTCTATCGCCGGGGAATTCCCCGGACGGCTGAGTATAGCATAGCATCGTCACCCGTCTCAACGCACGGGCTGTTTCTGGGCAACAAAAACGTCCGCCGACAGGCGGACGCTCGTGCACCGGGTAGCTTGGAACACTTTTTGAATCTTTAGCAATGATCCAACCCCACTTGCGGAGGGCCACCCTTTTATTTGCCGATGCCTTGTCACCTTTTCACGGATCGAACGATTATGTCAACCCAATTAGGAGATTGTTGGGCGGGGCCGGCCTCTACACCAGCGGCCAGGGCACGTTTCGGCGGCGGTCCAACCTCGGAAGAACAGGGTCGGCAAGCATGGCGTCCAGCCGCCTTCGGAGGGTTGTGATCTCCTCTCCAGACAACGCAGTCGACAGGCTCTCCGCCAGCTCGGCCTTCCCCTCCAGCTTTGGTACTAGGGCCTCGAGGTCGGGAAGTAGGCTGGTCGGAAAGGGCCGCCCCCACAGATCGACCATGACGGTACGTACCTTGAAGTCCGGATGAAACGTCAGGCCGTGGTCGATGCTCCACAGTAGACCCTCGGAGTCCAGCAGACAGTGGCCGGCCTTGCGGTCCGCGTTGTTGACAAGTAGGTCGAAGACGGCCATCTGGTATAGCTCTTCGTTCCGCTCTCCCGCGAGATTGAAGTATGTGACGTCCGGTTCGCTCTCGATGAAAAGCTGGATTGAGCCGTCCCCGTAATGGCCGTCCCTTATGACCGTTACCGGAATTCGGGGCCATCCCAACGCTCGGCTGACAAGGAAAGTCGCATACTCGCGCTTGTAGAGGGTACCGCCTGGGAAGTCGTGCAGCGGCTGTTCGCCGTCCCTGGGCTTGTACACGGCCCGCAGATACTCGCCAGGACCTGCGGCGATATGGACCAGGAAGGTATAGTTGGAGCCCCAGGCTATTCGGCGGCCGCCGACTATCTCGCCCGACTTCAGCAGCGGAGCGGCCGCCTCCTCGGAAAGCCGCACAGGGGAGGGCTCTGCTTCGGCCGGAACTGCACGCTTTCGAGTCGACAAGGGTTGCGCCGCCGACCTAGGGTCAGCCGTCTTCCCTGACCAGCGCGTGGCCGTTGACCTTTGGGCACAAATGGCCCTCCGGGTCCATCGGCGCCGCGCAAAGCGGGCAAAGCGGCCTACCCGCGGCGCAGACGCGTAGTCCCTCGGCGGCGAATTTCGAGACCTGTGCGCGTGTTGCCCAGAGCCGCACGGTGGGGTCTTCGTCGTCCTCCCTCTCGACATCGTGGGCATCAATGATAAACATCTGGTTGCGGTCGTCGTGCCCGACCGCAATCTTGACAGCCTTGAAGTCGAGGGCGGGCGAAGTAGATGCAGGAACAGAGTCCCCAGCCGCCTCTTCGGCCTCCGTTAACGTGGCGAAGAGCTGTTGGATCGCCAGCGACAACTGGAAGAGCTGCTCTTTCTCCACCCATATCACCGCCGAGCCGGTCTCCCCGGCAGCGATAATCTGGAAGACCCGCTGTCCCGGCTCCCCTTGCGATTCCGGACGCAGCTCCGTCAGGTGAGTTATCTCGTACTTTGGCCGAGCCATGATTCGTTCATGGTAGTCTGTGAGGCGAGGCGTCGCAAGAGCGGCGTACGATGGAGCGCCGGTCTCATGACAACTGTGGTCATCTGCATAGACGGGTTCGATCCCGAATATATGGACGCATGCGAGACGCCGAACCTGGACGAGATCGGACGCCGGGGCTTCTCGTCCGTTGGCGTCTCCATGATGCCGTCGGTAACCAACGTCAACAACGTCTCGGTGGTCACCGGCCTATATCCCGAGTCACACGGCATCAACTCCAACTACCGGCTGGTGCGCGAGACTGGCGAAGAGGTCTACATGGAGTCGGGAGAGGATATTCTTTCTCAGACCCTTTTTCAGAAGGCCCGCGAAACCGGGCGACGGTCCGCACTCGTTACGGCCAAGGACAAGCTACGGACCCTCTTGGGAGACGGCGCAACGTTCTCCGTCTCTTCGGAGAGGCCGCCGGAGTCGGTCGTTGCTGCGGTCGGCGAGCCGCCCGAGATCTACTCGCTTGAGGTCAACGGGTGGGTCGTCCGAGCGGCCGCTCACCTGATGG
Source organism: Chloroflexota bacterium (assembly GCA_027624995.1). Lineage (GTDB taxonomy): Bacteria > Chloroflexota > Dehalococcoidia > Lucifugimonadales > CATQGZ01 > CATQGZ01. The sequence goes on along the minus strand of JAQBTI010000005.1, from coordinate 12,374 downwards.
CCCGGTCCCCCGACGAACTGGACGTCGTCTACATCGCGACGACTGACTACGGCATGCACACCTATGCGCCGGACGAGCCCGAGTCGCGCCGCCACATGGCCATCCTAGACGAGGTTATCGGCGAACTCGTGGAGGCCCAGCCCCAGGCGACCTTGCTGATTACCGCGGACCACGGCATGTCACAGAAGACCAGGATGGTCGACCTGAGATCACAGCTATCCCGCTTCGGCATTCGTGGTGACCCGGTGCCGATCATTAAAGACAAGTACACTGTCCACCACTCGAACTTGGGGGGGAGTATCTTCGTCTATCTCGGTGACCCCGACGACCAGACGGAGGCCGTCAAGATATTAGGCGAGGTGCCCGGCGTCGAGGAGGCCATGCCGGCGTCAGAGGCCGCCTCGAGATTCAGGCTGCATCCGGACCGGATGGGCGATGTCTATGTTACCGGCGACCCAGACTCCGTGTTCGGAGACCCGTCACAGGTCGAGATGCCTCCCAGGTTGAGGTCTCACGCCTCGTTACACGAGACCCGAGTCCCCATAATCGGGCATAACGGCGACTTTCAGGACTTCACTCTCTCTGAGAACCGGGACGTGGGCCGATTCGTCCATGAGAGGGTTCTGAACTAGGAAGCCTGTGGCCGGAGTTCAGCGCCCTGCGCCCGTCTGTTGACGCCTAAACACCCTCTTGCTAAACTTGGACTTAGGTGGGACACGACCACGAGATCGGTATTCAGATGCAAAACACTAAGCTCAAGTTCACGTGCAGGGACTACCTGCTGCTGCCTGAGGGCGACCGGCGAGAGTTGCTCGAAGGAGACTTTTACGTGGTACCGGGGCCAAGCTTTAGACACCAGACGATTTCGCGGAACCTCGGCAGGTTGCTCTGGGAGTTCGTTCGCCGGAACGGACTCGGCCAGGTAGTGTGGGCGCCCTTTGACGTCGTGCTGTCGCCAGAGAGCGTCGTCCAGCCCGATATCCTGTTCGTCTCCAACGATCGATGCGAGATCATCACCAAAGACAACATCTCGGGCGCCCCCGACCTCGTCATAGAGATACTGTCGCCCAGCACCGCCGAACGGGACAGAGAGCTAAAGCTAACGCTCTACACAAGGTACGGAGTTCAGGAGTACTGGATCGTCGATCCCGAGGATGGGACGGTGCAGGTGATGGTCCTGGGCGCGGATAGGTCCGCCACGGCCCGCACATACGACTCCGGCTTTGTAGAGTCAGGCATTCTGCCGGAGCTGATCGTCCCCCTGGACGAGATCTTTTCGACGGACTGAGGGGACTAGGACCGCGTAATGGCGAGTGACCCTCCCATACTGGTGCTCGCCACTCGAAACGCAGGCAAACTCAGGGAGCTCTCCGAACTCATGGCCGGCGCGGCGTTCAGGCTCGTCTCGCTAGATGACGTCGGCGTAGAGCAAGAGGTCGAAGAGACCGGCGATACTTTCGAGGGCAATGCCTCGCTGAAGGCCATGACCTACGCACGGCTGACCGGACTGCCCACCCTGGCCGACGACTCCGGACTCGAGGTCGATGCGCTCGGCGGCGAGCCCGGAATAAGGTCGTCAAGGTATGCAGGCGAGGACGCCACCGACGCCGATCGCGTTGCCTTTCTGCTTGCAAAGCTGCAAAATGAGAGCAAGGGGCCATGGCCTGCGCGCTTCCGATGCGTGATAGCCATCGCCTGGGGCGCGGAGGACCTGGAGTATCACTCCGGGGACTGCGAAGGTGTCATCATCGACGAGCCACGAGGATTGTCGGGATTCGGATACGACCCGGTCTTCTTACTTCCGGGGCTGGGTATGACCATGGCGGAGCTGTCCACGGACCAGAAGAACCGGATCAGCCACAGGAGCCGGGCGGCTGGAAAGGCCGTTGAGGCGTTGAAGAAAAGGGCTGCCGAGTCGGCGTGAACTGAAGAGCTCAGGCAGTCGCAAGATCCCTGCTTGCCCGGGTGGGAACAAAGACTGGGGTAGGTTTCCCGGCCTCCCTTGGAGAACTCCAGGCAGTGACAACGACCGCAGACAGGACGACTATCACGGACAAGTTCCAACGTCCGTTCCGGGACCTGCGCGTCTCGGTGACGGACCGCTGCAACTTCCGGTGCACCTACTGCATGCCCGCCGAGATCTATGGCGAGCGTTACGAGTTTCTCCCAAGGGCCGATCTCCTCACCTTTGAGGAGATCGCGAAGCTCACCCGGATAATGGCCGGCCTCGGGGCCGTCAAGGTGCGACTGACCGGTGGCGAGCCGATGGTCAGGAGCGATGTCGAGCAGCTCGTCGAGATGCTGGCGTCAGTGGAGGGCATCGAAGACCTGACGATGACCACCAACGGCTATCTGCTGCCAAATAAAGCACAGGCCTTGAGGGATGCCGGGCTCCACCGCCTGAGCATCAGCCTCGACTCTCTCGACGACGAGGTCTTCAAGAAGATGAACGGGCGCGGATTCAGCACTGCGAAGGTCCTAGACGGCATCGCCGCCGCCGAGAGGGCCGGGTTCGGCCCGGTGAAGATAAACTCGGTAGTCCAGCGCGGAGTGAACGACCACACCATCGTCGAGATGGCTCGCTATTTCAAGGAGCGGGGCCACATCATGCGGTTCATCGAGTACATGGACGTGGGTACCCGCAACGGCTGGGAGCTCGAACACGTGGTGCCGGCCGATGAGATAGTGGCCATGATCGACGCCGAGATGCCCCTGGAGCCGGTGGAGGGCGACTACCGTGGCGAGGTCGCGGCCAGGTACAGGTACCGCGACGGCGGCGGAGAGATCGGTGTCATCGCTTCGGTTACAAAGCCCTTCTGCGGGGACTGCACGCGGCTTAGGTTATCTCCGGAGGGTCGGCTGGTGACGTGCCTGTTCGCCACGCTGGGTACAGATCTCCGCACCCCGTTGCGCGCTGGTGCGAGCGATGCTGAGCTGACCGACCTTGTCACGAAGGTCTGGGGCGTCCGCGAAGACCGCTACTCTGAGCAGCGGGCGTCGATGACCGAGCCCCGCGAAAAGGTAGAGATGTACCACATCGGCGGGTAGAGGCTGCGCTCGGAAAGGCCTAGGGCGTCTTCTTCGATCGTGATGGAGCTGATCGCGTCTCCAGGGGTAGTGGCGGCCGACGGATCGCGGGGAGCGATGCCGTTAACGACTTCCATGCCCTCTATTACACGCCCGAAAACGAGGTGACACGAGACCCCACTCGCTTCACAGTTCTTTGGCATTCCGTCGGCCTCGAAGGGGTCCAGGAATTTCGTTTCGACGAACGTGATGAAGAACTGGCTGCCGTTGGTGTCTATGCCCCCGGCGTTGGCCATAGATAGCACCCCCGGCCCGTCGTGACTGAGGGCAGGGCTGAACTCGTCGGCGAACATGTATCCAGGTCCTCCACGACCGGTGCCCGTCGGGTCTCCAGACTGCGCCATGAATCCTGGAATGACCCGGTGGAAAGTCACGCCGTCGTAGAAGCCTTCCTGGGCCAGAAAAACGAAGTTGTTGACGGTCCTCAGCGCCTCATTCGCGAACAGCTCTACTACGAACCGGCCCGCGTTCTCCATCTCAAAGGTCGCTGTGTACTTTTTGTCGGGGTCGATAGTCACCGGGGGCGGTTCGCTGTAGTGCTTCGGTTCGCTCGGCACCTCTGCGATGTCGGCGAGATCCGCCACCGTAAACGTGCTGAACGAGTACTCGATCAAGTCTTCGAGGCCCCCGAAACCCGCGTTGGGTGCGACGTACGTGGCGCTGAAACCCACGGTCTCCTCATGCAAGTACACGATGCGTTTGCCTCTCAAAACGCCTGCAAGAAGGGTGAACTCAAGTATCTCCGCACTCAGACCCTGGGGCGTAACGTGGTCCTCACGCGAGACCAGTTCGGCGCCGGAGGCGCTGGCCGAGGCGATGATTGCGTCAACGTACTGGGCAAGCGTCAGCCGGCCGAGTCCTAGAGTCGCTAAATCCTCTTCGGCAACCAAGAACCCGGTGTCGTCGCCGGTGAACGACGCGGTAATGCCTTGCTCATTAGGCTGTTTCGCCCAACCCGCCGGGTACTGTATCGAAAAGAAGTTCTGTGCGCTCTGGTATACGGTCATTGGCCCGAAGGGGCTATCTACAGTCTCGCGTTCTTCGGCCATTGGCGGGGACACGGCAGCGGCACCCGGCGGTGCGCGCTCCACGGTGAGTACGTAGCCTCCCTGGGTGGCAAAGCTCGCGTCCGAGACAATGATCAGATAACTGCCCGTATGCGGCGCCCGGTAGGTGACTTTCGCTCCGAGTCCCACGACACCGCCTCCGCTGTCGTCGTCTTCGACCAATTGGGCTTCGGTCGCACCAATGAAGTCGATCCACAGGTAAGGGTTGACCAAAGCCGAGTCCACCTCGACCTCGACCGTCTCTTCTTCGTCCAGTTCGATCGTGAAGTAGTCGAAGTCGAACGGGTGGTCGATGCTCGCGAAGACCGTCTGGCCGGCAGCCACGGTGATTCCATCATCCGGGTCCACAAATCGCCGCAGGCTTCTATTGCTCTCGATCTGCACTTTGACGGGGCCGTCCAGATCCACGGCGAGCGAGGGAACTACGAAATAGGGCGCGGCCACCTCCGTGGTCCACGACACGACCTCCGGTACGTCCGAGAGCTGCTCATCGACCGAAAGCACCTCATTACCCCAGACATCGACCACCACGAGTCGGATGTCGGCGTCGCTTGCCACCGCTACCTCGACGAGAGTCCCAGCGGGCTCGTTGACAACGTAGGCCAGCCCGTGCCAGATGTTGTCGAGGACTATCTCATCCGTCGTGCCAGGCGCCACGAGGGATCCGTCCAGGGGGATTCCGCGGTCTCCCAGAACGACCGTGTCCGCCCCCTCGATCAGGCTCCGGACCTGGATTCTTACATCTGAGGCCGAAGCGGCAAGACCGAAGCCCGCCTCGGTAAATGTCAGGCCTGAGATTCCGATGACCTCGCCATTCTCCGACACCAGGGCCCCTCCGCTCTGGCCACCGGCGATCGTTGCGTCTGTCTGAAAGTAAGTCATCGAGATCGCGTCCCACTGGCGTTGCCGAGAGATGATTCCACGCGTGATCGTCGGCTGAGGGAACTCCTCGGATTCGCCGGGATACCCGATCAGGAAGACGTCACTCCCGGTTACCAGGTCCTCTCCATCGACGAGCTGAGCAGGCTCGATCGCGGTATCCAACGGGCCGATGACGGCGAGGTCATCTAGCAGGTCGGAGTCGAGTACCGGCGCATCCAGGAACTCGCTTCCATCCGGAAAGACTACTCGGACCTTCCCGAACGGCCAAACGACATGGGCGTTTGTGACGACGTACCCGCCGTCGATCAGGACACCGCTGCCCGTGAAGGCCGGCGTTTCAATGAAGGCAACTGAGGGGGATACGCGGGCGAACACCTGCGCGGCGCTCAGTGGCGATGCCGTGGGAGTTGGGGTCGGCTGGGGTGTTGGTGTCGGTACTGGAGTGGCCGTGGATGTCGGCGAAGGTGTCGGAATCGTGGTCGGCGTCGGGGAGGGGGTGGGTGAGGCCGTGGCCTCGGGTGTCGGCGTCGCGCTCGGTATCGGGGTTGCTGTGAGTTCCGGCGTAGCGCTCGCGACTACGGGAACGGCCGGTGTAAGCGAAGGGCTGTCGTCACCACACGCTACTACCGTAGCGAGCAGGGCGACGATCAGGCCGAGCAGCAGCGTTCGCACTATGTGGTCACCTCTCCGAATGCCTGAGGCCGGTCAACTGCGTGCCGCGCGATCGGTCAATTGCCGCCGATTCGCATGTTAGTAAAGGGGCAACGTAGCTGTCAATCTGGGCAGGAAGCAGCCACGGGCTACCATGGAGACCACTCGTCGGAGGCCGGTTCGTATATATCGATGTCGCCCGAGAAGGGACCCGCGCCGATAACGATGACCCTTCCGTCCGGGAGAAGCGTCGCCGTGTGTTTCAGCCGTGCTCGCGACATGGAGCCGGTCACCGTCCACGCGTCTGCAACGGGGTCGTAGATCTCTGCCTCGGCGGTGCCCCCGCTGGCCCCCTCTCCGCCGGCCACGAGAACACGCCCGTCGGACAGCAGTGTCGCCGTATGCCAGATACGGCCCTCCGACATGGTTCCGGCGGGCGAGAACTCTCGCGTTGCAGGGTCGAAGACCTCGGCACTTGTAAGCACTTCGGTCTCGCCTTTGCCGCTGACGACCAGGACCCGTCCGTCGGAGAGAAGCGTCGCCGTGTGTCCCCTCCGTGGCTCCAGCAGGTCTCCGGTTGGCGACCAGTCACCGGTCTCCGGATCGTAAAGCTCCGCAGAGGCGAGCAGGATCGTGTCGTCGACACCGCCCACAGCTAGTATGCGGCCGTCGCCAAGCATCACCGCGGCATGAAAATCTCGAGGCCGCGACATGCTGCCCGTCGATGACCAGATGCGGGCCTCGGGGTCGTAGAGCTCGGCGATCTCGGTGCCTCCGCCGGTTACGAGGACCTTCTCATCGGGCAATAGAGTCGACGCGTGTCTCAGTCGTGCTACGGCCATCTCGCCCGCTTCGAACCATTCCCCTGTCGCTGGGTCGAGCCTCTCCGCCAGGGAGTGAATCTCCGGTCCGGCCCCGTGACCTCCGATGACCATGACGGAGCCATCGGCCAATAGAGTCGCCGTGTGGTTCCTGCGCTCCTGGGCGAGCTGAGGGGCCTTCGCCCAGCCCCACGTGGCCGTGTCCAAGAAGGCCGTCGATTCCAGGACTGTCAGGTCCTCCACAATCCCTCCCACCACGAGCAGCCGGCCGTCGGCGAGAAGTGTTGCCGAATGCGAGTGTCGGTCGGGCCTGACGGCCTTTAGCAGCAGCAGTCTGGTCAACAGCGTGTCCTCGAACGTACGGAAGGAGTACTCGACCAACTGACCGAGCTTTTCGTGCCTTGAAGACGCGGAAGAGTAGGCAGCCGTGAATCCCTCGCCTTCTCTCAGGTAGATGAGAAGAGACAGCGTCTGCTCGCCGCCTTCTACCGTCGCCTGGACGAGTTCGGCGGCCTGACCCTGGCTGGTAACCGTCGTCCGGCGGGTCACGAGCACGAATCCGTCACGGTCACTCTGGAGACTGGACAGCACGCGGTCGGCATACTCTTCTAGAGTGGCCCCGGGGGCCGTGGCTGCAGACAGCCTGAGCGCATCGCCGCGAGGGCCGGAGTAGGTTGCCGTCCCGGCGGACCGGTCCTGCTCAGCAAGCACCCAGGACGCAAGGTGCTGGAGCGCAACCAGGCCTGGGACCTCGTGAGTCGCCATCCGGCCGAAAGGACCTGGAGATGCGGTCGGAATCCGCAAGAGAGCCGGTGATTCTGCGGGCACGCTTGTAGTAGGAGACGCCGTCAAGACGTACCCGCCCACTGCCCGGCCCGTGGCGTCGGATACGGAGATCGAATAGGTCCCCGTCTTTGGGGGCCGATAGACGATTGCAGCACGATGTATTACAGGACCGGCGTCGGTAGAAGGCGCGGCCCGCACGGTCGTGGCCCCGGAAACATCGATGCTCAGCACAGGATCGATCGTAGTGGACTCGACCACGACCTCGACAACGTCGCCTTCGCTCAGTTCGATACCAAACGAGTCGGAGTCTAGAGGGTGGTGGATAGCGCCGACCAGGGTGTCCCCGATAGAGATGGACCCACCGTCATCGGTGTCGCGGAGCGGCGCGAGCGCGCTGTCGGCGGTCAATCGGGCGCTCCCCGAATCGCCGTCGATCAGGGAGACGATGACGAAGTACGGAGCCGCGCTTACGGACTCTATCGACGCTGCCTCTACTCCACTGAACACGTTATCGACGGTGAGCACAAGCTCACCTGTGACATCCACCACGTCCAACGCGACGTCCACCTCGCTGGTTACGCGGATGCTGCTGGTCGCCAAAGGCTTCGTGAGAATGAAGGCGCTGCTTCGCGATCGGCTTTCCAGGTCAACCGAATGTTCGAGTTCAACAGCGCCGAGCGCAAGGCCGCCGCTTCCGGCAGGTTGACCGCCTTCGATCAGCGACCGGGCAATGGCCTCAACGTCGGCAACGGACGCGGCGTAGCCGTCCCCGAGGGCGAGGCCCACGACCTCGCCCTCGGACGAAACGAGAACGCCTCCAGTCCCAGGACCGGTCAACAGGTATGTCAGACCAGGACCAGCCCACTTGTATGTCCTGTACACCGGCGTGGTCGATATCGATGGCGAGCGTCTCGACGCCTCTGGATAGCCAATCCGGAACAGGGCCGTTCCGGCCGAGAACGTCTCGGCGGGAGCGGTCGAAGCAGCGGGAGCATCGACAGCGACTGGGCCGATGACGGCGATGTCTGATAGAAGGTCCCAACCCAAAACCGGGGCGTCAAGTGAGTCGTCATCGCCGGGAAAGGCTATCCGCACCCGGTCGAACGGCCACACCGTTCGAGCCTGGGCAACCAGGTAGCCGCCGTCGATGAGGACTCCAGTAGTCAGGCCCCGTGGAGTCTCGACCAACGCCAGCGATGGCGCGACGGCCGCCAGCACCTGGGCTGGGATCGGTGGAGCCATGGACGGAGTGGGGCGCGGCTCGAGTACAAACCGCTGGCCTCTTCTTGGCGTGGGCGTAAGGGTCGCCGTGGGGGTGGCTGTGGAGGTCGGTCGAGGCGCAGCGGTTGCCGCGGGCGCTGGAGCCTGCTGCGTCGGTGCGGAAACCGGCGCGAGAACCCGGGTCGATGGCGTAGTCGCCGCCGGTCTGGGCGTAGCTCGGACCCTTGTCGTGGTGGGTGAGTCGTCCTTTGAGCATGCGGTCCCGACGACAGCCAGCAGAGCGAGGCTGACGGCGACCACGTGGAAACGCAAGACTTGGGCCACCGTCACTCCAGGCGGAGGCTCACCGCATAGAAGACCTCGACGGGCCCGTCCCAGGTCGCTCGGACCACCAGTGAGTAATCGCCTGGTCCGGAGTCGAATGCGTGAGACACAGCAAGGTCCGGCTCGAGAATGGCCGACTCGACCGGCTCGGGTCCACCAGGCAGGTCTTCAGGCCACTTCATGAAACTCCCCGAGACTCCGGGAGAGGGATAGAGTCGCAACTCGACGGTGGAGGGCGCCTCGCCCGTGCTGAAACTGAGTTCGATGGCCTCGCCGGCGGATGCGGAAAATGTGGGCTCTGCCGGCGGACCCTGACCCGTGGAGTCGATGAATGCGTCGAAGCACTGGTACGAGGTGACCACGGGCAGATCGAAATCCCCGGCGCTGGTGATGAAAAGCGAGAGATAGGGGAGACAGTCTAGATCGGCGTCGGGGGGCCCCATTGACGCTGCGGCGGTAGCGCTCGCGATGGCCTCCGGCGACAGCTCGGTCGCCTCGATGACCACCGGTACGCCGTAGTTCGAAAGCTTGAGTGTAAGAGAAAGTTCCGCCGTCCCAGCCCCCGTGCCTGCTGAAAGTTCCTCCGGGGCATCGAATTCGCCCTCGAAGGACATCTCACGCAACAGAGAGTCCTCGACGCCGATCCAAAGGTCTATTCGGAGTTCGCCCTCCGCATCCTCTTCGCCGAAGTCGCTCGCAGGGACGGACCCGGTGAAGTGGAGGACCTTTACGCCGTCGCGCGTCTCCTCACCGACCAACACGAGGTCGTCGATGCTGGTGAGCGACTCCGGACCGGCGAAATCGATCGGCGACCCGAAGGGGGACAGGGGCTCGGTGTCGATCTGCCACTCTCCGGTCTCGGGATCGGAGCTATAGTTGGTGTCGCCGATCTGCACGAACTCAGTCTCGACCGTAAAGAAGAAGATGCTGAGCTCCATCTTGCCCTTCGAGCGGTCCGGCGCCTGGAAGTCGCCCTCAAACTTGAAGGGGATTTCCATGGCTATCCCCTCTGACTTGGCGGAGATGTTCATCTCCATCTCAAAATGGAAGGAGCCAACGTCCTCCAGGGCCTTAATCGCGGAGTCGAGCAGCTCATCCAGGTCCCGCGACACAGGGGTTTCAACCGTGCTGGACGCGGCAGTCGAGGTGGCAGAAGGCGGAGGCGAAGCGGTCGGGGATGGAGTAGGCGTCGGCGTAGCCGTGGGGGCCGTGGTGGCCAGGGGAGTCGGCGTGGCGCTGGGAGAAGGCGCCGCCGCTGCGCGGGACCGCGGTTCAGAATCTCCACACGCCGCGGACGTTCCCAACATTAGGACGGACAGGAATACGGCCAGCCACACCCGAACCCGCATGCGCTCCTCCGGCATCCCGCTGCACTCCGATTCAGAGGCGAATGATAACACGGGCCCAAAGACCGTCAATGCCGTGAACAAGCCCGCGAAGGCGTTCAACGGGTGCGTCTCATGAGTTACAATGTGCCGACATTCGAGGACGGGACTTGCAAATGATTGAGATTTACACAGACGGTGCGTGCCTTGGAAACCCGGGCCCCGGGGGGTGGGGGGCCGTCATCGTCTCGGAAAACGAGGAGCGTGAGCTGCACGGACGAGAGGCGAGCACTACCAACAACCGTATGGAGATGACGGCGGTGATTCGAGGCCTCCGGGAGATGCCATCATCGGCCGAGGTCACCGTAGTAAGCGACAGCACGTATGTCATCAACACGATGACTCGCAGCTGGAAGCGCAACGCCAATCAAGACCTCTGGGCTGAGATGGATGCGGAGGTGGGCAGGCGCAGGGTTAAATGGCGCTGGGTCAAGGGCCACGCGGGCGATGAATTCAACGAGAGGGCGGATCGACTCGCTACCAAGGCGGCGGCGTCCCTGCGAGTCGGCGGTGGCGACCACAGCGCATCCCTCTCCCATGTCGACGCGTCCGGGAAAGCAAGAATGGTGGACGTGGGTCCGAAGCCCGTAACCGACCGCGTTGCCGTGGCCAGGGGGTCGGTCGTCATGAAGCCCGACACGCTGGACCTGATACGTTCGAACGGATTCGAGAAGGGCGATGTCCTGGGCGTTGCCAGGGTCGCTGGTGTCATGGCGGCCAAGAGCACCGCTCAGCTCATACCTCTCTGTCACCCGCTTCCGCTCGATCAGGTAACGGTAGACTTCAACCTCGATTCGGGTGAAAGCCGAGTCGATATCCAGGCAACCGCGAAGACCTCGGCCAGGACCGGTGTGGAGATGGAGGCGATGACGGCGGTGAGCGTCGCCGCGCTTACTATCTACGACATGTGCAAGGCTGTTGATCGCGGTATGCGAATCGACGCGGTCAGGTTGGTGAAGAAGACCGGCGGCAAGAGCGGAGACCTGGTACTGGAGGAGTAGCCGGGCCTCGACAGATGAGTGTCGCCCCGGATTTTCCTATGGCCGTGCAGCAGCCTTCCGTGAGCTTCGACCTCGATGCGATGGGCCGTCCCCAGCCGATCTCCTCCGTCAGTTTCTAAGGAGGGCTGAGCAATTGGGCAAGCGGTCCCTTTTCGACACCCTCCTGGGTTCCCTCCGTGCCAGGACAGAGCCGCCCGCGCTCATCATCGTGGGGCTAGGCAACCCGGGGCCCGACTACGTCAGTACGCGCCACAACGTTGGATTCTGGTTCGTTGACCGATTGGCTTCGGAGTACGGTATAGACATCCAGCGAAAGCACCGTTCCGTCCTTCTGGGGGAGGGCGAAGTAGACGGGCACAGAGTCGCATTGGCCAAGCCGAGGACCTTCGTGAACAATAGCGGTGAGGCCGCCCGGTACCTTTTGGCGAGGTTCAAATCGTCTCCGGAGAAGCTCTTGGTTGTGTATGACGACATAGACCTACCTCCGGGCAAAATCAGGCTCAGGCCACGGGGAAGCCCTGGAAGTCACAACGGCGCAAGGTCGGTCGCCGATGTTCTGGGCAGCAGAGAGTTCCTACGGCTCAGGATAGGGGTCGGAAGGCCGGACGAAGAGGGCGGCCAGATAGGACATGTCCTCGGAAAGCCGAACGAGGCCGACAAACACGAGATCGAGGCGGCACTCGGCCTGGCCGTCGAGGCCCTGCGGGTAATGCTCGCTGAAGGCGTAACTCCGGCAATGAACCAGTTCAACTGAGGCTGGGGCGGTCTTGACCCAGAGATCCCGCGCCACTTGATTGAGACGTAGAGCGCTAACCGCCCCTCTCTTCGTGCGTTGGATAGTGTGGTCATTGGAACCGGCGCAACTCCGCCAACGTAGCTGCTAGGGGAAATGTGACGAACCGGGTGGTCCGAAATTGGAGAATAATGTCTCGCCGCAGCTTCTTGTCCATTACCAAGCCAGTATTGCCTATCAGGTTCCTGCTTGGGGTAGCGGCGCTCGCGTTGGCCTTGGTCCTCGCCTGCGGCGACGACGACCCGGCGCTGGTCGTGACCGAGACGCCTGTAACTATGCCGGTAGCTCCGTCACCAACCCCATCCCCAGAATCGCCAACTCCGTCTCCCGTTCCCACCCCGATCCCCAACCCACCC
>JAQBTI010000261.1 GCA_027624995.1 Chloroflexota bacterium | reverse complement strand
GTGCGCCGGAAATAGGACAGCCATCCTTTGCGCCCTCAGCGGCCTTCTGAAAGCCGGCCTTATCGATTCCCGGCACTCGGCCGACAACTGTCAGGGCACTGGACGTGACCTTCCATCCCCCATCGACCTGCGCGAAGGTCACCGACGCACTAACCTCCAAGCTCTCCGGAGGGGTACCTGCCCCGCTGAGCCCGGCCGACAGCGCCATGCAGTAGCAGGCCGCGTGGGCAGCCGCGACAAGCTCCTCAGGGCTGGTACGGCCATCCGGGCTCTCCGTCCTAGAAGCCCACGATACAGGCAGGTCATTGAAAGTCCCACTGCTCGTGGCAGTTACCACCCCACTCCCGGTCTTCAGGTCACCCTTCCATGTCACGTCAGCTCGTCTTACCGTTGACATTAGTCCTCCTTCAATATGTCTTTCTTAACTTACTCTTTCGTGTGCTACCGGTCCGATGCCGTCACCCGTCCAATCCAGGGTATCAGGTCGTCCAGGACGTCCTGGGAAACCTCGTGAGCCATGTCATATTCGTGGTACTCCGGATCGTACCCCTCGCCGGCCAGAAAGTCTCTGGCCTCCCGTCCTTGATCAACGGATATCATGGAATCACGCGTCCCGTGGGCGATGAAGACCGACTGAGCGCGTCCCTCCGGCAACGACGACCGGATTCCGGCGGAGTCGATCATGCGACCGCTCAGCGACACCAGCCCAGCGAAGATGTCGGCCCTCGGAAGTCCAAATTCGAAGGCCAACATTCCGCCCTGCGAGAAACCGCCGAGCACGGACTTCCCTGGCATCATTCGGTAATGTTCGCTAACCCTGTCCAGTAGAGTGGACAGTACCTCTACGGCGGCGCCTGCGCCTGCCGCCCCCAGATCCATCCACGCGTAACCACTCACGCCCGGAACCAGCTCCATCCTGATGGGAGCATTCGGGCAGATATAGAGATACCTCTCGCGACCGATACTCGGGCTCAGCCCGGCCAAGTCCCGCATGTTGGAACCGTAGCCGTGTAACAAGAAGATCGCGGGATATTCCCGATCGGGCTCGAACCCGTCAGGCTCAATCACCAGGTAACTGAGGTCTTCACTCTTGTAAGTTCGAGCTTCCATCTCTCACCAATACACTTGCGACAAGGTCGTTATGGACTGTAAAAGGGTAATGCGCAACGGCCGGCGCCGCAAGCATGGAGGGTCTGTTGAATACCATCTGTCCATTGGGCTAGAATCCGAGCAACCAACAGTCTAGGGGATAAGATTTGAGTAGACTTGTAGAGAAGTTGGAGAAGGTCGACCAGGCTTCGCCCAAACCTATGGGCTTCCGGGCCGCTGCGAAACAGAGCCACGACGGCAGGAGCATCTTGCTCCTTGGAACTGTAACGCCGGGCAAGCTCTCTCGGATAACCAAACACCAGAAGACGCTGGTGGACGCCTTCTTGGTCGAGCTAGATCCGGATAACGAGAAAGTCGTTGCCGACACCTCGGACGCGCTTGAGGGCTTCATCTGGGGCGCATCCGCCTCACAGTTCGACACGGCCCGGATAACGGCTCTGAAGGAGGCCGGATGCGATTTCATCGTGTTCGAAGCCTCGGGGACCGCGGCCGAGGTCTTGAACGATCAGGACCTCGGCAAGTTCATTCGCGTAAGTGGGGACCTGGCTGAGGATGTCGCTGCCGCAATCCACGATCTGCCGCTCGACGGGGCCCTGCTCTCGCCAGACACGCTCCCGCTGCCGCTTTCAGTGCGGCAGATCATCGAGCTCCAGCGAATCCGCGGTATGCTGGGCAAGCTGTTCGTGGTCGAGGCGTCGAACGAGATCGGCTCCCCGGACCTGGAAGTCGTCCGCGACGGCGGCACAACCGCTCTTCTGGTCGACGCCGTTTCCAAATCGACTGCGGATCTGGCCAGTCGGGTCGACGCTCTGCCACCGAAGCGGCCCAGGCAGGATTCCCGAGATGACATGGTCCCACGGGTCCCCGCCGGGCCACATTTCGGGGTCGAGCCCTACGTGGACGATGACGACGAAGAGGACTACTAGCGGCCGTAGGCCAGGCGTTCTGCTAAGAACTCCGGCAGTTCGTGGTCCCTCATCTTCCCCTGGGTCTTGGGGATGTCATACTTCACCCGGTGGTGGGTGGCGGTGGCCTGCTCGGAATCGTAGATCGCATAACTCGCCCTCGGGTCACTGTCTCTTGGCTGCCCAACGCCACCGGGATTGATTATCATCCGGTCGTCGCCCAGCGCAATTGGAGTATCCAAAGGAAACTCCAGGAAGACTGCCCCATCCTCTGAAGGCCTGCAGATGAATGGAATGTGCGAGTGACCGACCAAACAGCGCTGCGTGTCGAAATGCAAGAATGAGGCGACAGCAGCCGATACAGAGACGACGTACTCCCAGACAGGGTCTCTCGGGCTACCGTGGACAAAAGTAAAGCCGTCCGACTCTAGTTTGAGGGGTAACTCCCCGAGAAAGTCGAACTGGTCCTTCGTAAGCTGTTTGGCGGTCCAGCGGTTTGCAGCGGCGGCGTGTGAGTTGAAAGCTTCCAGACTGAGCTCGCCGATCGACGCAAGATCATGATTCCCCGCGACACCCTGGTGCTGGTGATCGCGTAGTAGGTCAATGCATGCGCCAGGGTCGGGGCCGTAGCCGACTAGGTCGCCGAGCGACCAGATCTCGTCAAACCCGTCCCGGGCCTTGGCGTCATCGACGACGCTCCCGAATGCTTCGAGATTGCTATGGACATCCGAGACAATTAGTGCACGCAAACCCGATGCCGCCTTGTTGTTCAAAACTGCCGCACAATATAATACACCGACAGCGCTGCAATGTAAGGGGCGCCAAGGTGCCATTCTCGCCCATCCAAGGCCACTGACTTCGTTGACTCATTCCCTTTCGGCTGAGCTTGTCAGCGAAAGCGCCGATCAGACTCGGGCCATCGGTAAGGCGCTTGGAGAGACCGCCCGCCCTGGCGACCTGGTCCTGCTCGAAGGCGAACTGGGCGCTGGGAAAACCTGCCTTACCCAGGGCATACTTTGGGGACTCGGCGGCACCGAGTACGCCCGCAGCCCAACCTTTGTTCTGATGACACATTACGAGGCACGTCTGACGCTTTATCACGTCGATCTTTACCGAATTGAATCGGCCGTCGACCTTGCCGGTCTGGGCCTCGACGAGGTCATTTCCGGCGACGGTGTGACCGTCGTGGAGTGGGCCGAACGGGCGGAAGGCCTATTCGGGGACGAAGGACTCCTAGTGCGTCTCGAACACGTGGGCGACGATACTAGGCGGCTGCGCCTGTCGGCGAAAACCGAGCGCTATTCAAGCGCGATCGACGCTGCTCTATCTGCCGTCGGCGCCTAGGAATAGATCGATGGAACTGGCCATAGACACTTCTACCAGGTTCGCGTCGGTCGGCGTGGCCGACAAGGGCGAGGTCGTCGCCGAGATGACTTGGCGCTCCGGCCGCAACCATTCTGTAGAACTTGTCCCCGGAATCCGACACGTCATCGGTCTTGCGGGAACCGACGCGGACAGACTCGACGCGGTGTATGTGGCGGCGGGACCCGGCGGCTTCAGCGCACTCAGGGTTGGGATGAGCACCGCCAAAGGCATGGCCGCAGCCTTGGACGTGCCTCTGGTCGCCGTGCCAACACTGGACGTGGAGGCCGAGCCTTATCTGCGCCTGGGAAGGGACGTCCATGCCGTCATAGGGGCGGGCAGGACTCGCCGATATTTGGGCAGGTACGTCCAAGGACAGGAGCCAGAATACTCGGTCGTTGAGGATGAGGAATTGGCGAGCAAGGTGTCCACAGATGCCCTCTTTTGCGGCGAGGGAATCCCAGAGGTCGCGGACCTCCTGCGGAGTAGGTTGGGGGCCAGCGTCGTCCTGGCACTCGCAACCCCACCGACAAGGCGTTCCGCCACATTGGCAATGCTTGCCTACGGCCGGCTTCAGGACGGACGGACGGACGATCCGCGCTCGCTGCAGCCGATCTACCTTCGGAGCACGCAGGTAGAGACTGCAGAGCAGGCCTGGTCCGGCTAACTATTGTCACAATTGCAACGGATAAGGAGAACGACGAATGACACAACGGACACTGGTCCTACTAAAGCCTGATGCGGTTCAGCGTGGGCTGGTTGGCGAGATA
>JAQBTI010000260.1 GCA_027624995.1 Chloroflexota bacterium | reverse complement strand
CTCGCCCTGGACAACGTCGTGCTCACGCCGCATCTCGCCGGCGCGACCGAGGAGACGGTTGAGCGCCACTCAAGGATGATTGCAGACGACGTGCGCCGCTTTCTCGGCGGGGAGAGGCCTAAAAACCTGGTGAATCCTGAGGTCTGGGAGCGTCGTGCTTAACCGGTATTTCGTCGTCGTGGACGCGGGGACCAGCCGGATGCGGTGCTCGATGTTCGACGAGAGCGGCGAGCCACTTTGCACGACTGCCTCCGACTGGCGCTACGCAATCACAAAGGACGGGCCAATGCTGGCTCGAGAGTTTGACCCGGACTGGCTGGCCGCCGAGCTTCGAGAACTAATCGCTCGGTGTATCGGCACCTCCGGTGTAGCTCGTCGTGAGATCGTGGCCGTGTCCGTTACATCGCAGCGACAGGCCTTGGCTTTCCTCAGCCAAGGAGACAACACGCTCTATGTAGGACCAAACACCGACCTTCGAGCCGTATTCGAAGGAGGGGCGATAGACGAGGAGATGGGCGACAGCGTGTACGAAACGACGGGACACCTTCCCTCGCTCCTCTTGGCCCCGGCGAAGCTGAAATGGTTCGAGGCTAACCGCCCGGAGGGCTATGCTAGAATATCGCGCGTCCTGACACTGGCGGACTGGATCGTGTGGAATCTCACGGGCGAGCCGGCATCCGAGGTAACGCTAGCCGGTGAAGCCGGACTAATCGCCCTTCGCGAGCGTACGTGGTGCGAGTCTCTACTGGCCGACCTCCGACTCCCGCAGCCCGGGGTACCGTTGGTACGGAGCGGCACGGTTGTCGGCACCGTCACAGCCGAGGCCGCCGCTACCACCGGGCTCCCGGCAGACACGCCGGTGGTAGCGGCGGGGGCCGATACGCAATGCGGGCTCCTGGGGTTGGGCATCTCGGAAGAAGGCGGAGCGGGCGTGGTGGCCGGGTGGAGCGTGCCGATACAGATAACGACGAACCGGCCGGTCCTGTCGCCTGCACACAAGACTTGGGCCGGTTGCTGGCTTGACCCGGCGCTCTGGGTGCTGGAAAGTACCGCCGGGGACGCCGGAAACTCGTATCGATGGCTGTCCTGCCTGCTCTTCGGCCGTGAGGCGTTCGACGAGATGGACGCACTCGCGGGCTCGGCGCCGGTTGGGTCCGACGGCGCGACCGCTCTTCTGGGGCCTTCTCGAATGGATGTCTCGCGACTGGGCATGAGTCAGGGAGGGCTCCATTTTCCGGTGCCGCTGGCCGTCAGCGACCTCGGAAGGCCGCAGATCGTACGGTCGGCCATAGAGGCGGTGGCATACGCCGTCAGATCGAACCTGGAGCAGGCAGAAGAGGTCGCGGGCGTGAGGGCGTTGCAGATTTCCGTGGGCGGTGGAATGACCCGCTCGAAGACCTTCGTCAGAGTACTGGCCGACGTGCTCGGAAGAGAGGTATTCCTGTCTACGGAGCCGGGCGCAAGCGCAGCGGGAGCGTACCTCTGCGCCAGGACCGGCGTCGGCGATTTTGACTCGCTTGGAGAGGCGACGGCCAGCGGCATGCCGCGCCTGAGGAGCGTCGAGCCCGACCCGCTGGGCTCGGCCGAGTACGACGGCCTCTACCAGCATTGGACAGAGTTATCGGGGCAGATCGAGGCACTGGGCCTGTGACGAGCCGGTGGGCGAATGAGAAAAAGGCGGTAGTGGACACCGCAATGGAGCTGGCAGCGGCCGGCTTGGTAAGCGGGTCCAGCGGGAACGTCAGCGTACGACTGCCGGGTCCCCAGGAGCTCTTCGCGATCACACCGCTCGGAAAACCGTTGTCGGGCCTCGGTATCGATGACATAGTGGTCGCGGACTTCGATATCGAGCCGGTCGAGGGAGAGCTTACGCCATCGTCCGAGACACTGCTGCACGTAAGCGCGTACAGGTCGCGGCCCGATGTGGGCGCGGTGATACACACCCACTCGCTGTATGCCAGCGTCGCGGCGGTTGCGGGACTGGAGATACCGCCTCTGATCGACGAGATGGTCATGACAATCGGCGGACCGATCAGGCTCTCGAGGTACGCTTTTCCCGGTACACAGGTCCTCGCGGACAATGTGCTGGAGGCTCTGGGAGATCGAAACGCGGCACTGATCAGGAACCACGGAGCGGTGGGGGTCGGGCGTGACTTGCGAGAGGCCCTGGATGTCTGCTCTCTAGTCGAGCGTGCCGCGCAGATATACCTCCAAGCCTCGCTGCTGGGGAAGGTCAACGTGCTCCCGATTGAGGTCATAGAGACACAGATGGAGCTATTCCGGATGCGGCGAAAGGCCGAGGACACATCTTAGCGTCGTCGGGCGCAATGGAAGGACCGTGATAACCGTACCCGGGTTCCTGCTGAGGAGGCTCTACGTCAAGCAGAGCCTGAAAAAGACGGAGACCGGCTTCGAGTTCGAGCTCAGGAACCGGCTGGGCTCGGGCTATGCGCACGGAATGCAGCCTCTGCGGGTCGACGGCGTCGAGGTGGACCCCGGACGCACAATCTTCGCGCTGGATGGACACGAGACCGTCTTCAGCAACGTGTCCAAGGAGAACACGTTTACCCTGGCGATGAACAAAACGATAACCGTGAGGGCTGACGGCTTCGTGATCGAACCGGGGCCGCGGAAGATCGAGATGGGCTTCGACGTCCCCGGTCTGGGCACCCTGAGATTCGACTTTACGGATGTGGTGGAGGATGACTGAGCCGGTCCGTCGGGTGGCCGTCACCGGCGCCGCCGGCTACCTGGGCAACGGGCTGATCCGCAGGCTTGATGAGGACGACGAGGTCGAGGCGGTACTGGCGATAGACGTACGGTCCATGTCTCGAAAGACCTCGGCAAAGGTCACGTTCGTACGGCAGGATATTACTGAGTCCATCGCTTCCGCCTTCTCCAAACACGGTATCGACGCCGTCGTACACCTCGCCTTCCGGTTGAATCCCGGACGCGACCGCAAGGCGTCCTGGCGAACGAACGTATCGGGCGCCGCACGGGTATTCGAATCTTGCGTCGAGGCGGGCGTTCGTCACATTGTCTACCTAAGCTCTACAACGGTCTACGGGGCCCGCGCCGACAACCCGCCCGAGCTTACGGAGGACTCGCCCCTCAGGCCCGTTTCGGGTTTCACTTACGGCGAGGACAAGGCGACGGCCGAAGGGCTGCTGAGCGATCTCTTGGCCGAACAACCGGGGATCACGGCCACGGTCCTTCGGGCTTGTCCGGTGATGGGACCCACAGCCGACAACTTCATCGCACAAGCATTCTCGAAGCCGTTCCTGGTCGGCATACGCGGCCACGACCCCGAGCTCCAGCTGTGCCACGAGGACGACCTGGCCGAGGTCCTGCTCGTGTGTGCTATAAACCGGGCTCCAGGGGTCTACAACCTGGCCGGGAGTGAAACGGTCCGGTGGAGCGAGATGGTGAATATGTTCGGGCGCAGGCTGGTCAGCCTCCCCGCCTGGGCCGTCTATCCGCTGACAGAGCTGACCTGGCGGCTACGAATACAAAACGAATCGCCGGCGGTCGGTCTGGACTTTATCCGGTACCCATGGACGGTCAGTACCGACAAGCTGAGGCGCGAGCTTGGCATCGTGCCCGTACACTCGTCCCGAGAAGCATGGGAGTCCTTCGCGCTCCGCAACCAGCCTGTTCCCGCACGTGGACCGAACACGTGACGACGGTCATCATCGATACCGACCCAGGGACGGACGACGCGCTGGCGCTGATGATGGCCTTGCAGTCGCCGGACCTGGACGTGATGGGCCTAACAACGGTCGGGGGGAACGCCACGCTTGCCCACACGACGCTCAACGCCTTGCGAGTCCTGGAATACCTGGATCGGACCGAGGTGCCGGTGCACGCCGGGGCGTCTCATCCACTGAAAGGCGGGTTTCAATACGCGTACTACTTCCATGGTCCGGGAGGACTCACGGCCCGCATGTCTAGGCCGAGCCTAAAACCGGCTACCGGGAGAGCGGTCGACTTCCTGCTGGAAGCCACGCGGTCCGAGCCGGGCGAGATCGTGCTGATAGCCCTGAGACCGCTTACGAACGTGGCCAAAGCGATGGTCAAAGAGCCTCGGCTCAGGGAGTGTGCCAAGGGCGGAGGAAAAGTGTACCAGCGGGGCGGAGCAAAACTGTACCAGTAGACGTGGCATCATGAGTA
>JAQBTI010000259.1 GCA_027624995.1 Chloroflexota bacterium | reverse complement strand
GGTTCGTATCTCTATGCCTATTATCCGGTGATCGAGGCCATAGCCAGCAACGAAGCTGTGGTTCCATGGTTCGCACCGGGCGATCTGAAACGCGTAAACCAGGAATATATGATTGCGGATCAGGAAGCGCTTGCCCCGTTCTCGCCGGTCGATGGGCTACGTCATTTCCTGATCAGTGATTTTACCAAGATCGGGATGGGTACCAAGCAAAGAATCGAGAAGGCGGCTCGCATGACAGGCCATTCGTGGTGGTCGCCGTATTGGAACCGTGACGTCATGCATGTCTCTCTTGCCATACCAATCCGGTTCCGAAACCAGCAGTACTCCAAGTATCTGTCAAAAAAGCTTGTGGAGCGGCATATTGGTCCCGAAATAGCGTTCCGCGGGAAATACACCTTTTCAAGATCTATCCCCCCAAAGGTTAGTGACGCGTTGAAAATGCGCGAAACTGTCTTAGACGGAACAGTTCTGGACCAACTCCCTTTTAGAAGCTCTGGAGCCAAAAAGCGGATGGCAGCCGGTATTGCGACGGGGACTCATTCCACACGAAAAGGTCTATGGCACCTCTACTGGCTCGAAAAAACGCTGCAGCATTGGGATCGTCTTCGTGCGAAGTCAGCTCTGTAGCCCCAGCCTTCACGGTTCCCAGGATACTCCACAATCATAAATGGAGCCGTACCACCTTTTTCTGATGCGGACTGTGGTTTAAATGCCCGAAGAGTATAGAGCCTGGTATCTCATCGACATCCTTCGGGCGCGCACCTTCCCTCCATACGAGGGTGCTTACTTCACCAGTAATGGTCGGAAAGTGTTCATGCGACTCGAGTTGACTTTGGAAGAAGCATCCCACAGCGGCGACGCGAACGACTCTTCGACGCCTAGGGTATCCTGACGAAAACGGGAGCTAGCTTATGTCGAATGCTCGAAAAATCAGAATCGGTGAACGGACGGTAGGCCCGGGCCATCCGACCTACATCGTTGCCGAGATAGGGATCAACCACAACGGGGACGCCAACCTCGCGCATAGGATGGTGGACGCCGCCGCAGACTCGGGCGCGGACGCGGTCAAGTTCCAGACGATGGACGCCGACGCGAGCTATGCCCCGGGAACTCCGTCACACGAGGTCTTCTCCGAGGCGGCGCTCGACCTGGAGCAGTACCGTGGACTTGAGGCGCACTGCGACGAACGGGGGATCGACTTCTTCACTACGCCCGGCGACTGGCCGTCGCTGGAGATATGCCGAGGGCTGTCGATTACCGCCATCAAGATCAGCTCAGGGCTGATGACCAACAAGCCAATCGTCGAGGCCGCGGCGCGGATGGGTGTTCCACTGGTCATCTCCACGGGCGGGGCTTACGTGTGGGAGATCGGCAAGGTCGTCTACGAGCTCGAGTCCATGGGCAAGACCGACTTCGTGCTCCTGCACTGTGTCAGTGTCTATCCGGCGCCGGACGAGATCCTGAATCTGCGCGCCATCGAGTCCATGCGGGAGGCGTTCCCCTACCCCATCGGCTATTCCGACCACAGCACAGGGAGGGTCGCACCCGTCAGTGCGGTGGCGCTGGGGGCCTGCCTGATAGAGAAGCATTTCACGACCGACCGCAACCTGCCCGGCGGCGACAACCATATGTCGGCCGAGCCGGACGAATTTGCGCTCATGGTCCAGGAGATCAGGGACCTCGAGAAGATGCTGATCGGCGACGGCAAGCGGCCCCACGAGAGCGAGGATGGGTTCAGGTCCCGGTTCCGCCGTCGCCTGGTTGCGCGGGTGGACATACCCGCCGGGGAGGTCTTGACTCGTGAGTCGGTCGGTCTCATGCGCCCACTCGAACCCAGGGGACTCGCCGCCGAGTTCTTCGAGGACGTGTTGGGACGGCGCACGGCCAGAGACGTCCGGCAGCACGAGCCCATCGACTGGGACGCCCTGACCCTCGGGGCAGAGCGGGACTGAGGTTACGTCGAATGGCTGATAAAACGGTCCTGATCACCTGCGTCGGCGGCTACTACGCCTACGACACCGTCCGCGCACTTCGAATGGACGAGGAGTTGCAGCTGCGGGTCGTGGGCGTGGACGCCACCCCGGACGTCGTCAACCGGCACTTCGTCGACGCCTTCCATCCGGTACCGATGGCGTCCGAGGACCCGCCCGGCTTCGTGGAAGCTATGCTCGACATCTGTCGCCGCGAATCGGTGGACGTCCTGATCCCCGGCGCGGACGAAGAGGCGCTGGCGCTGGCGCCTGTCAAGGACCGTTTCCTAGAGGAAGGCACGACTTGTGCGGTCCAGGACGCGGGCACCCTCGAGCTGATGGGAGACAAGTTCGGACTGTTTGAGGACCTCTCACAGAGGGGGATCCCGCTCCCCGAGTACGACTCCGTGTCGACCGCCTCGGACTTGGCCCAGGCCGCCGAGCGGCTAGGCTATCCGGAAAGAAAGGTGATTCTCAAGCCCAGGGTCGGCCGCGGAGCGCGGGGCCTCGTCCTGGTGGACGCCGGTGAGAGTGAGTACTCCCATAGCAGCGAGGCCCGGGGCTACGATGTGGGCAGCGTGGATATCGTTGCTGAGCAGTTGGCTGGTCGCGGGAACGACCTGGGGATGATGGCTATGGAGTACCTCCCCGGCGACATCTTTGACGTCGACTGTGTTGCGGATGCCGGGGACACCATCTGCATGGTGCCCAGGAGACGCCTGGCCGACACTCCGTGGTCTCGGGGCGTCGAGGGCCACAGGATTGAGCGGCACCAGGAGATGGAACGCATAACCGGCGAAATCGCGAAGGCGCTCTCCCTTAGCTTCGCCTTCGACTGTGATTTCGGAACTACGGCCAGCGGAGAGCCCGGTCTACTGGAGGTCAACCCCAGGTGGAGCGGATCGGTAGCCGCCGGGCTTGCAGCGGGCGTCAACGTGCCCGTCATCCTGGTCAGGACTATTCTGGGCCTGCCTCTACCGGAGATCGACGTACGGCCGGGGGCGCGCGTCGTGCCTGTCACGCGTATGGGTTTCCCGGACGCCAACAACGGGGAGGAATAATGAACCCAGACGTGGGCCTGCTCGAACTCCAGGTCGAAACGTATTGCCAGCATTCGGCACTCCTGGTGCCATACGGAGGCTCCGGCTAATTGGCTGCCCGAGGGGGACGCCCACGAGTCCTGATAGTCGTCAGTAGCGGCTTTCCCGAGGAGCAACTCGACGAGATCAGGAAGTCGACGCCTGGAGCGGAGCTGGTAGCCGCCACGGACGACACCGTCACCGATCTGGCTGTGGAAATCGACGCGCTCATAGGCTGCCCCAGGCGGGCCTTCACGGCCGAGCTCCTCGTGAGGGCGGGCGAGAGCCTTCGCTGGGTCCACGGCTCGGGCGCCGGCGTCGAGGAGTTCTTGATACCCGAGTTTGTGAACAGCGAAATAACCTTTACCAACGGTAAGGTAATTCAAGGCCCGGAGGTGTCGGACCACGCTATGGCCCTTCTGCTGGCGCTGGCCCGGAACCTGCATCTGGTAATACGAGGAGAGTCCCCGAAGGCCATGCCTCGCCCTATCGAGCTGCGTGGAAAGAACGCCCTGGTAGTTGGACTGGGAGGCGTCGGGCTGTTGATCGCCGAGAAGGCGTCGGCCTTCGGCATGAATGTTTCCGGCGTAGACCACGGCAACCTGCCACCCATGCTCAGCTTCCTGGAGCAGGTCTACCGTCCCGAAGACCTGGACAAGGCGCTTCCGGGCGCCGATGCGGTCCTGGTCGCCGCGCCCCGCACCGAGATTACGCGAGGTATCTTCGGGGCGGAGCAGTTCAAGCTGATGAAGCGGTCGGCCTACTTTGTCAACGTCAGCAGGGGCGCTCTTGTGAAAACCGACGACCTTACCGAGGCGCTTCGGCAAGGTCTCATCGCGGGTGCTGGACTGGATGTCACGGATCCCGAGCCCCTGCCCGATGACCATCCGTTGCGTGGGTTCAGCAACGTAATCGTGAGCCCCCACATCGCCGGCCTTTCCGAGCACAACAGGCGCCGTGCGTTCGATCTGATAAAGACCAACATCGACCAATTCGTCAGAGGCCTGCCCCTGGTGAATACGGTCGACAAGAAACTAGGTTACTGATGCGTTTCCGGCGCACCAGGCCATTACGAGGAGAGTTAGCTTGAGTAATCAATCACCAGCGGATTCACTGGTAAGCACCGAT
>JAQBTI010000258.1 GCA_027624995.1 Chloroflexota bacterium | reverse complement strand
AGTAGAGGGTGCGCCAGGGTCGGCCGGTGTGGATGATGGGCATGGTGACGGCAGTCATGAGGGAGAATATGGTGAGGACCTCAGCGGCGCGGGTAGCGGGTCTGCGCCATTCGGCCTTGGAGAGGCGGAGGATGGCGGAGAGCATGACGCCGGCGTGGCTGATGCCTATCCAGAAGACGAAGTTGGTCATGAAGAAGCCCCACATGACGGGCCTGTTCAGACCGGTGACTCCTACCCCTTTGTTGAGCATGTAGCCGAACGCGCCGACGCCGGTCAGAAAGACGATCAACAGGAAGATGGTCAGGGGCGGCCACCACTTAGGCGTGCTGAGGACGCCGCTGAGGAGGTCGCGGTTAATCTCTTTCTGTGTGAACTGGATGTGCTCTTGCATTTTCGGCTCTGTTGCCTTTGGTCTTTTTTCGATTCAGCGTCCCCGAGGGCCGACCCTCGGGGGTCGAGATTAGTCTTTCTTGCCCAAGACCATCACTTCGGTCCTGTGGAGTCGCTTGTGGAAACGGTACAACAGCAACTCCCTCTGCTCCCACACATTCATCACGGGGATGATTCTGGATGCCAGCATGTAGGTCAAGATCACGCCGGAGATAGCCCCAACGATGATGAAGATGTCCGCGACGCCTGGCATGACGGCGTCCATCTTCTCGACGGCCTCCAACTCGAGTGCGTGCTTATCGATTATGGATTCGCCGATTCCAGGTACAGAGTAGGCCGAGACGTACATTCTCACTCGGTCGAAGAAGGTGCCTATCAGGACGGAGGTCGCGATGATGGTCGGACCCCAGATGCTTTTTCGCAGGGGGTTCCAGATCATCGTGAATAGCGGCACGACGAATACCATAATGAACGCGGCGAAAAAGACCGGCAGGTAGGGACCGACCATCAGCAACTCGATCGCCGCTTGCTCACTGGGCTTTTTTCCATACCAGAGCACGATGAAGCTGGAGAACCAGAACCAGAACCACAGGAGCGAGAGCGCGAACATCAGCTTGCCCAGGGCCCAGAACTGGTCCAGGCCGATGTAGTCCTTGTATCCGCCGAACTGTCGCAGGAAGAACATGGTGAGCAGCATCGTGGCGGTGGCGGCCTGGAGCGCGTTTGCGGCGTGAGTGGCCGGGTACAGGGCGTCAATCCAGCCGGGCACCAGCACCATCAGGAAGTCGACGCTGATGAGGAAATGCACGAAGACCAACATCATGAAATAGAAGGCGCCCAGGATCCCCATCCGGTGGTAGAGCATGTTCCACTGCTGGGAGGTACCCCGCCAGCCGAAGGCCAACCGTCCGTCCCAACGTTGCCGCCACCCGGTGAGGTTGTCCCTCATCGCTGCGAGGTCTGGCAGAGACGAGACCCAGAGTAGCGCGATCCCGGTGACGACGAGGCCGAGGATTGCCGCCGTTGCCCAGATGTGGGGCGAGTTGACCGGGACGTTCGCGAAGTCTCCTGTGTCGTTGGGGTCGAAGAACCACAGGCTCCGACGGCCGTCCTCCAGGGAGGGAAGAATCCAGAGCATCGGGATGAAGAGCAACAGGCTCACCAGACCCGTTATGGACCAGAGCTCCGCGGCTCTTGAGATCGGGCGCCGCCAGTGCGCTTTGGCAAGGCGGGGCGCTATCGCCACCATGGGCGCCGCCTGAGCGGTGGTGATGATGAACGCGAACGTGGCCGCATAGTATCCCCAGACAGCGCGATCGCTGACCCCGTCGGACATGCGCATGACGAAGCCGATTATGCCCAGCACGAAGAGCACGCCCAATGCGGCCACTGCGCGCCAGTACAGGGTCGAAGTCTGGTTGTGACGGCCTAGCAGATCGCGGACTACCCCGGCGGGCGTTTCCAGCGTCCCGTGGCCGTTATGTTGGGCGGCTTCGTTAGCCATGTACGACTGCCTCAGCTCCCTTTTCAACCTTCTTCAAGTAGACGACGCTTGGACTGGTTCCCAAGTTCTCGAGAAGTGTGTAAGCCCGACCGTCGTCCTCCTCTTCTTTCTCTTTCAGCTTGGAGACCCTGCTTTCGGGATCTTTGAAGTCGCCGAACATAATCGCGTCGGTGGGGCATGAGTTGACACACGCCGGGTTCAAGGCGCGGTCACCGTCTTGCAGCTCGACTCCGTCGCGTGCAGACTCGCGCTCGCTACGCCGGATCCGCTGCACGCAGAAGGTGCATTTTTCCATTATTCCCCGGCTGCGCACGGTGACGTCTGGGTTCAACTGGTTGGTGAGCGTTTCGGGCCATTCGGGTTCCCAGAAGTTGAAGAACCTGACCTGGTATGGACAGTTGTTGGCGCAGAAACGGGTGCCGACGCAACGGTTGTACACCTGGACGTTGAGTCCCTGATCGTTGTGATATGTGGCGAACACGGGACATACGGGCTCGCAAGGAGCCTCGTCGCAATGCTGACACAGTATTGGGATGAAGCGGGCCTTGACGTTAGGGAACTCGCCTTCCCAGTAGCGCTCGACCCTGATCCACTCAATGGCGCGACGCTGGTTGAAGTGGTCCTCCTCGTTGATGGGAATGTTGTTCTCGGACTGGCACGCGACGACGCAGGCCTGGCAGCCTGTGCACTTGTCGATGTCGATTACCATTCCCCAACTCTTCTCGCCCATTCGTTGCTCCTAGGTAGGTAGCTATCAGCTATCCGGTTTCAGCTATCAGTCTTTAGCTGACTGCTGATGGCTATGAATCTACCGGCGTTAGTTGGATGATCTCCTGGTGTTCGTCTACGGGGAACTCAGCAACCGAGTTCTCGAACTTGGGCAGGCGCACCCAGTCGCCCGTCTTTTCGATCTTGACCCGTGTGGCGGCCCAAGCGAGGGCTCCGGTGTCACGGTCCGTGGATGGCCCCAGGATCGACAGAACGTTGGACCCTCGGTCCTTGGCGTACCTGCCGCCAGCCCGATGCCCCTGTCCGACCGGCACCGAGACTATGTCGAACGGGGTAGCCGGGTTAGGGAAGGCCAGGGCGTCGATCGAGCCGTGTCGGGATGTTATCTGAATAACGTCACCTTCGCTAATTCCCAAGTCGTCGGCGGTCGTGGCGTTGATCTCGACCCAGGTGCGCCAGGTTGCGGTCGTAATCGGGTCTGGGGTCGCTTGAAGCCAGGGAAGCGAGGCCCCTCGGCCGTCGGTCAGGGACGCCGAGGCGAATGGGGCCAGGTGCATGGGGTAGGTCGCCGCGTCGCCGTCGAATACAGGGTCGTCTGGGGCCTGGAGCGCCGGCGCGGGTGGCGCGGTGTCTGTGGACCTGGCGTTTACGTCCCACCAGCCGCCGCGCTGCAGCACGCCATTCCAGAACATCTGGAAGTTGGGCGCGTTGACCGAGCCTCTATTGAGGGCGAAGAGCTTTCGCGCACCGTCTTGAAGTACGTCCTTGAAGGTCTCACCTTGGAGGCCGATGTCGACGCCGAGATCCTGGGCGATGGTCATGAGGACATCGCCGAAGCCCCGCGTGCCGAGGTGCTCTCCCCGTCCTTCGAAGAATGGGCGAACGACCGGCTGCTGGAACCCGACCATCTGATAACCGGGGCCAAGTTCCGGTACATCGGTGCCCCAGGCTTCGAGGGCGTCGTGCTCGGGCAGTACCAAGTCGGCCATGGCCGTGGTGTCGTCCATGGTCCCTGAGAAGCTGAAGATATAGGGCACATTGAACGACGTGTCTCTGAATCCCGTGCTGTCGGGAAGGCCGTAGAACGGGTCCGCGCCGTGGACCATCATCACCTTTACTTGGCCATCCCGCATTTCTTGGGTCAGGCGTTGCCAGGCAGAGAAGGACCCGGCCGCAGGGGCGTCGGGCAGGTCCTGAAGAGGGGATTTCGGATTGAACACGATGCCGCCGGGCTTGCCGACGCTATCGACGAGATAGTTCAAGGAGTAGATGGCTACGAGATTGGCGAGCCCGTTGGGGTGTGCCGCTGCCGAGCCGCCGCCGAAGGCCAGAGCAGGTCCATGGCCGGCGAATTCTCGTGCGACCTCACCTATCATTTTGGCCGTGCGTTCGGGCGAAACTGCCCGGGAGATCTTTCCGGCGACGCGGTCGGGTGCGAAGGCGTCCAGATCGAACGCTCCACCATTTGTGAGCCGGTCGGCGGCGGCCTTGTTCCCGAGGCTCTCGGTGACGATCACCTGGGCGATACTCAGAGCCAGAATTCCTTCGGTGCCGG
>JAQBTI010000257.1 GCA_027624995.1 Chloroflexota bacterium | reverse complement strand
AAGATACTAGGTCGAGGAGAGCTCGACGTGTCTCTCAAGGTGGAAGCCCATCGGTTCTCAAAGTCGGCGCGCAGGAACATTGAGGCGGCGGGCGGAAGCGTGACGGAGAGATCTGAGTAATGCGCCAAGCCCAGGCAGCTCGCAGACAGGAGACCTCCAGGCCGCAGCTCATCCAGTCGATGATCGATGCCATGCGACTGCCGGACCTGCGAGCCAAGATCCTGTTTACGCTGGCGATGCTTGTGATCTTCCGGTTCGTGGCCCACGTGCCTGTACCGGGGGTCGATTCGCAGGCACTGTCCCAGGCGTTCCAGACCCAGGCGCTGCTTGGCTTCCTTGATCTCTTCAGCGGCGGTGCGCTGGCCAACCTGAGTGTTGCTGCGCTCGGCGTTTATCCGTACATCACGGCTTCCATCGTTCTCCAGATACTGACGCCGGTCGTGCCGAGTCTAAAGGCATTGTCGCAGGAGGGTGAGTACGGCCGACAGAAGATCAACCAGATCACCCATTGGCTGATGGTCCCGATCGCGTTCCTTCAGGCGTGGGGCCAGTTGACTATTCTGAGACAGGCCGGTGTTCTGCCCGACACGAACTTTGGTATCAACCTGGCCACGATGGCAATGGTAACGTCGATGGTCGCTGGAACGGTCTTCCTGGTCTGGCTGGGAGAATTGATCACTGAGAAGGGCCTGGGTAACGGCATCTCTCTGATCATCTTCGGCGGGATCGTCGCAAGGCTTCCAACGGTCGTAGGGCAGGGTTTGCTGGAGAGTCCTGGAGCGGGGCTACTGCTGCTTGGCGTCCTGTCGTTCGGGCTCATCTACGTGATCGTGCTTTTTACAGAAGCGCAACGACGAGTGCCTGTTCAGTACGGGAGGAGCGCGTTCCGAGGTGGACGGATGCAGCGCCAGAGTGGTTCGACCTTCCTGCCACTGCGCGTTAATTCCGCCGGTATGATTCCTCTGATTTTTGCGAACTCGATGGTGATCTTGCCGGCGACCCTGGCAAGCTACTTCCGCAATCCGCTCAGCGACGATCTATTTTCTCGAATGGCCCGATTCCTAGCCAACGCGCTTGACCCCAGCAATGGCCCGTATTGGGGTGTGATGTTTTTCCTGGTTGTAATCTTTACTTTCTTCTATACGCTCGTTGTTTTTCAGCAACAGAACCTTTCTGAGAACCTGCAGCGCAACGGAGGCTTCATTCCCGGCATACGTCCGGGCCGGCCAACACAAGAATATTTGACCCGTGTGGTCATTCGAATCACCTGGGGAGGTGCGCTATTCCTGGGCGCCGTGGCGGTCTTGCCTTACCTGGTGACTATAGCAACCGACGTACGCACCCTCACTCTGAGCAGCTTCAGCCTGCTGATTATGGTCGGAGTGGCATTGGATACGATGCGTCAACTTGAGGCGCAGCTACTGATGCGTAATTATCAAGGATTCATTAGCTAGCGCAGTCAACCTGTCAGGATACGTCGCGACTAGAGACAGTGATTGGTGTCATCCTGAACGAATTGCGGTCGAGACTCCATTGAGTAACAGGTAACTTGGAAGACTGGGAGCATGTAGAGAGGTGAAGATAGTCCTGATGGGGCCTCCCGGCTCAGGGAAGGGAACCCAAGTGAAGCGGCTATCCGAACGGCTGGGCGTGACTCGGATGTCTACCGGGGACCTGTTTCGGAGCCATCAGGCGAGAGGGACTGAGTTGGGGCTCGTTGCGCGGTCGTATATGGAAAAAGGGGAGTACGTCCCGGACGAAGTCACCATCGGGATGGTAATGGAATGGATAGACGCTCCGGAGCAGTCTGCAGGATTCGTTCTTGACGGTTTTCCGAGGACACTGGCCCAGGCTGAAGCCCTGGATAAAGGGGTGGCGGAGGCCGGAGGAATCGACCGGGTTATATACATAAGAGTCGCTCGAGACGAGTTGATAAGGAGGCTGACCGGCCGCTTGGTCTGCCCAAAGTGTCAGACACCGTACCATGCAGTCTCGGCCCCACCGACGGTCGAAGGAGAGTGCGACCACTGTGGCGAGGAGCTCTACCAAAGGGAGGACGACCGGCCGGAAGTCTTGGGACACAGGCTCAAGGTGTATGAACGGGAGACTGCGCCTGTGATCGAGTACTATCGCCGATCAGCGAATTTGAAAGAGATAGACGGGGAGGGCACGACCGAAGAGGTTGAGCGAGCATTGAACGTCGCGGCCTGAGTTTCCAGGTAGGTTGTGGGGCCTCATAACTTTATGTAAACTATAGGGCGCTGTCCGGCTCATAGATGGACAAAGAGAGCCCTACCTGAGACCTCACACGAGGGAGAAGGTCGAAGAAGAGCGAGAGAAAGGGACCGATGGCTGGTGGCAAAGGCGGGGTGACTGTGAAATCGGCGCGCGAACTGGAGTTCATGCGTCGCGCAGGTCAGGTAGTGGCCCAGGTTAAGGCCGAGCTCCGCGAAGCGATACGACCCGGGATCACGACTGGAGAACTTGACCGTTTGGCGGAAGTTCGCATACGCAAATTAGGAGCAACGCCGTCTTTCAAGGGGTACAAAGGGGTGTCGTCGATGCCGTTCCCATCGACCATCTGTGTGTCGATAAACGAAGAGATCGTGCACGGGATACCCGGTGATCGCATATTGAAAGAAGGAGACATAGTAAGCGTCGACGTAGGAGCGGTCGTAGAAGGATTTCACGGAGACAGTGCGTTTACGATGAGCGTGGGAGACGCTTCTGAGGAGGCGGACCGTCTCATCGAGTCGACCAGAAAGGCACTGTCGGCGGGCATCTCGCAGGCGAAGGCAGGGTCGCGCGTGGGGGATATATCTGCCGCGGTCCAGTCCTACGCGGAGGGTCTCGGATATTCTGTAGTGCGACAGTATGTGGGCCATGGGATAGGCCGGGCGCTCCACGAGGAGCCTCAGGTTCCCAATTACGGAGTCGCCGGTCGTGGGCCTCTACTGAGAGAATCGATGACCATAGCGATCGAGCCGATGCTGAATACTGGTGGCTGGGAGACGGTCCAACTGGAGGACGGCTGGACGGTCAGTACCGCCGACGGGAGCCTCTCGGCACATTTCGAGGACACGATCGTGATTACGAAAAATGGCGCCGAGGTTCTTACGGCGTTGAGCGGCGTTGAAGGAGAATAGTGGCAAAGAAGGAAGCCATTGAGGTCGAGGGCAAGATAACCGAGTCGCTTCCAAATACGACATTCACGGTGGAGCTTGCAAACGGCCACAGCGTGTTTGCTTACATCTCAGGCAAGTTGAGGACGAACTATATTAGGGTCCTTCCCGGAGACACGGTGCTCGTTGAGCTTTCGCCGTACGATCTGACGCGGGGAAGGATCACGTACCGGTTCAGGTAGGACCGTGAGAGCCGCCCTCACTCCAACCCTTAGGTAGAGGGTGGGAATGGGCTTGGCAGGTGCAGGACGGAGGAGCAGTGTGAAAGTATCAGCGTCGGTAAAAGCCCGATGCGCCAAGTGCAAGGTAGTTCGCCGCAAAGGTCGCGTGCTAATTATCTGTGACGTGGCGAAGCATAAGCAGCGGCAAGGGTAGCCGAGCCGTCAAGGAGTCAGCATGGCGCTAGTAGCGGGCGTAAATATTCCCGACAATAAGCGAGTCCACGTGGCCTTGAGGTCGATCTATGGAATCGGGCCTTTTCTGGCCAGAGACATACTCGAGAAGGCGGGAGTACAGGGCGAACCGCGTGTAAAGGACCTGACCGAGGCGGACCTGGGGCGCATTCGCGAACTCGTGGACCGCGACCGGAACGTCGAGGGAGACCTCAGGCGCGAAATCAATATGAACGTAAGGCGGCTGATAGACATCGGCAGTTACCGCGGAGGTCGTCACAGGCGTGGCCTTCCGGTTCGTGGTCAGCGTACACGGACCAACGCCAGGACGAAGCGCGGGAAGCGTCGGGCGGTTGCTGGCAGAAGACAAACGACTACCAGGTAACGGAGACTATATAGATGGCGAGAAGACCAAGAACCAGGCGACGAGAGCGTAAGTCCATCCCTGTGGGCAAGGCTTACATCCAGTCGACCTTCAATAACACGATCATTACGCTGACGGATCCCGCGGGGAACGTTTTGGCCTGGGGCAGCGGCGGTACCGTCGGGTTGACCGGAGCAAGGAAGTCGACGGCGTTTGCAGCGCAGCGGGCCGCGGAGGATGCCGCCCGAAAAGG
>JAQBTI010000256.1 GCA_027624995.1 Chloroflexota bacterium | reverse complement strand
GGCCATCGAGGCTATCGTTGAGGAGGTCGCCGCCTGATGTCGTTTACACACCTATTGACGTAACCTCGTGAAGGATTTCGATGAGCAAACTCCCGACCGCCGTCCTCGGCCGCACCGGTCTTGAAGTCACGCGCCTCGGGTTTGGCACGGCGCTCTACCGGTCCGACAAGCCCCACTGGACCGAGGAGTACGCGTCCGGCCTCTACAACACCGTCGTCGACTCGGGAATCAACTTTATCGACACCGCATACGACTATGTGTTTGCCGAGAAGTGGATCGGCCGGATACTCGGCTCGCGATACGGCGAGTTCCACCTGGCCACCAAGGGCGGCTGCACCGATACCAATCCGGAGGCCAACAACTCCGAGCACGAGTGGACCCGGGACAACCTGTTCAGAGGCATCGAAGGCAGCCTTCGCAAACTGGGCCGCGACAGCGTCGATATCCTCCAACTCCACAACCCCACGGTGGCGGAGTGCGAGTCCGGCGGGCTGGCGGAGGCGATGTCGGACATGAAGGCGCAGGGGCTGGTCAATTGGATCGGCGTCTCGTCGACCCTGCCTGACCTGCCGGAGTTTCTCGAGTGGGGAGTGTTCGACGTTATGCAGATCCCCTACTCGGCCCTGGAGCGAGAGCACGAGGACTGGATCACCAGGGCTGCTGCGGAGGGCGTGGGCATCATTATCCGCGGCGGAGTTGCCCAGGGCGAGGTCGGGGTCGGCCGGGGTAGCGAGGAGCGATGGCAGAAGTTCGAGAACGCGAGCCTGGACGAGCTTCTACAGGAAGGCGAGAGCCGGTCGGCGTTCGTGCTCCGCTATACCCTAACCCATCCTGACGTCCATACCGTCATCGTCGGAACGACCAGTCGGGAGCACCTGGAAGAGAACATCGAGGCGGTCCTAAGCGGTCCGCTTCCCGACTCTGTCTACGCCGAGGCCAAGCGGCGACTCGACGCTGCCGGGGAGCGCCCGGCGGAGGTCTCTTAGGCCAGGACGAGGCGGCCGCCGGGCCTCAGAATCACGATATCGGTGGTCGGGATGCTGTAGTTCCGAGCAGCGAGCGCCGTGACGAACTCCGCGGGATGGCCGCCCTGCGAGCGCACCGGCGGGAAGGTATACCCGTAGTGGACCGGGACCACGACTCGCGGCTGTAGCAGGTGAGTTACTAGCGCCGCGAACCCCACTCCCAGATTAGTGTCGTTGATCGGGACCAGCAGGTAGTCCACGTCCAGGCCGGCGATCGTCGCCTTTTCCTCATGGTCGAACCTGCCATCCCCGGCCAGGTAGATGTTTCCGTACTTCGTCCTCAGCAGGTAGCCGCACGCGTCCGGACTAACGGCCGCCGCCACGGAGTTGGTGTGATTGGCGGGCACGACCTCCACTGAGAAGCCTTCGTACTCGTGGCGCGCGCCGTGGACGGCTTCGACGAGGGATTCCTGGGCCATGCCCGCACCCAGAATCGGTGGGTGGCACGACCTCGGGGCTAGCACCGTCGGACCCAGTCCGGCGATTGCGCCCAGCGCTTCGGCATCGAGATGGTCCTCGTGCTCGTGCTCTATCTCGGTCGCGTCGCACGCAATTATACGTCCTGACCGTCCACTGCTCGTCGCGCGGCCGATTCCCGGCTTCCGCCGGAACCGTCCTTGACTGCGTGCGCGCCTCGTGCTCTAATTAGATGGAACATCGTACTATCAGAAAGATGGAGATTCTACCATGGTACAGGCGAGTCCTCGACGCAAGGTGATCAAGGCCCTGGCGAAGGGGCAGATAACTATCCCAACCGAGTTCCGGAAGGTCCTGGGCATCGAGGCCGAGACTCTCCTGAGTATCTCTCTGGTGGACGACCACCTGGAACTGACCCCTCTGCGCGAGACGGAGGACTCCTTGCGGCGCTATACGGACGAGGACATCTCTCGGTTTCTGGAGGAGGACAAGCTCGACGAGGAGACGGCACGGCAGGTCCGTCAACTCCTGCGGCGCGGCGAGTCGTAGTTGGCGAATCCCCCCTCTCTGGTGTTCCTTGACGCGAGCGTCCTGGTCGCCGCGTCTCGTTCGCCCTCGGGAGGGTCGGCGGCGGCGATCGAGGTCTGCCGCGGAAATCGGTTCCGCGCCGCCATCAGCACCCAGGTCATACTGGAGGCCCGCGTCAACGTCGCCGCGAAGTTCGGCGAACCGGAGCTTGTGAGGTTCTACCAGCAGGTAGCCTCGATGAACCCTGAAATGGCGTCGCCGCCCTCGTCGCAGCGCCTTGCTGAGTGCTCCTTGCTCACCAGCGAGAAGGACGCCCATGTCCTGGCAGCCGCCCTGGACTGCGGGGCCGCCTACCTCTTGACCCTGGATCGCCGGCACCTGATCACTCAGGCGGTCCTGACCGCAGGATTGCCCTTAAGGGCGATTACCCCTGGCGACTTCCTTCGACAGATCGTCTCGAGAACGGACCAGTAGAGAGCATCACCTCATCCCATCTTCGGTCCAGGCCTGAGCGACGTCTATGCAGCGCATGAACTCCACGTTAGAGTGCGACCGGATGTACTCGATCAATCTTTCGAGGACCATCATCTTGGCGAGCCGTC
This sequence comes from Chloroflexota bacterium, assembly GCA_027624995.1. Classification (GTDB taxonomy): domain Bacteria; phylum Chloroflexota; class Dehalococcoidia; order Lucifugimonadales; family CATQGZ01; genus CATQGZ01. The sequence continues at coordinate 1,620 of JAQBTI010000256.1, read as the reverse complement.
CCGTCACCTGGGGATGCATCGTCAGGGAGAAGGCGCTCCCGTACCGGTAGGCGCCGTCGAACTCCCACTCCCAGGCCTTGTACACGTCCTCGGGGGTGTTCATCGAGCCCGCGCCGCGGTTGAAGGCGTAGTAGTGCGCGTCGTCCAGAGCCCAGTCCACGGGAATCTCCACCAGCCTCCCGTTGGGCGTGTCTACGAAGTGGGGCGCGTCGTGGTCCATTAGGCTGGAGTCGTACACGAAGCCGCGCTCCGCCAGATACTCCAACGAGTGCCGGGAGAGCTCCCAGGAGGGAGCGCGATAGCCGAGAGGCCTCTCGCCGGTGATCGCCTGCAGAATCCTGGTCCCTTTGTCCAGGACCGCGGCTTCCTCCTCAGGCGTTAGCGAGGCTGGAGGCTCGTGCATGTAGCCGTGGTGCCCGACCTCGTGGCCCCGGCTCACTATGTCCTTCACCGCGCTTCCGTAACGCTCGGCGACGTAGCCGGGAACGAAGAACGAGGCCGGAATCTCGTAGCGGTCCAGCAGGTCGAGAATGCGGAAGACGCCCACCCTGGGGCCGAACTCGGCCCGGGAGAGTGCCGACGGCTGATTGGCGGCCTCCGGGAAGCGGTTCAGGAGGCCGGACACGCCGTCCAGGTCGAAGGACAGTATGACGACGCACTTCGTATCTCCCGGCCAGATTCCAGACATCAATAACCCTCCTCGGGCCGGACTAAGGGCGCCTAACAAAACGTCGTTTCACGCAAACGGTGTCATTCAGAGCCCTTCCCCGGAAGGGCTGCGCTCGGGATGACAACGTGAGGCTGCGAGTGAGTCTTGTTAGACGTTCTAAGTCTAAGTCAGGCCGGGCCAGTCCTGACCGACCTCGTCGAAGCGGCGGCGCAGCTCTTCCACCGCCTCGGCAGGGATCGGCAGGTCGTTCTCGACCATCTCGATGTTGGCCGTCAGATGCGTCGGGTTGTGGGTGCCGACTATGGCGGTATCGACCTCGTCGTGCGCGAATAGGAAGCCCATAGCCAGGAGTATCGGATCCTCGGGAGAGCCCGCGAGCGGGCCCATCTCCTCCATGACCTGGGCGCGTCGGAAGTACTCGTTCGCATACCGGTACGGGCTTTCGCCGCGGCCCCAGGCGCCGTTGCCGACCGGACGCTTGATGATAGTGCCCATGTCCGAGGCCCTGGCGGCGGCGAACAGCCTCCCTCGCGCCGACTGGTCCACCAGGTTGAAGCTGGTCTGGAGGGTGTCGAACACGCCGCTCTCGCAGGCCGTGACCGCCGCCTCGTTGTCGCCGCTGAACCCGATGAACCGCGTCTTCCCCTGGTCGCGCGCCTTGACGGCCGCCTCGACGACCTCGCCTCGCTGAAGGACGTCCAAGGTCGGGGTGTGTAGCTGGAGCACGTCCAGGTGGTCGGTCCTGAGCCTCTTGAGGCTGCGGTCCACGCTCTCGGCTATCACCTCGGCCGTCCAGGGCTCCAAGGAGGAGTCCACGGCGTGGCCGCACTTGGACGCGAGAAAGAACTCGTCCCGCCTGTGCGACACGGTGGACCCGATGAGCTCCTCGGTGTCGGCGTAGCAAGCCGCCGTATCCAGGAAGTTGATACCGCTGTCCAGGGCGAGATTGA
>JAQBTI010000255.1 GCA_027624995.1 Chloroflexota bacterium | reverse complement strand
CAGAGCATGGAAACGCTGATGAATGCCACGGAAGACGAACTTACCTCGATTCCCACAATCGGGCCCAAGATCACGCAGAGCCTGCTAGCCTACTTCGCAAAAGAGAGCAACCGCAGAGTAATCGGCAAGCTACGCGACGGCGGTGTTCGGTTAGAAGACGAGCCCCGGGAAGACTCAGGCGAACTGCATCTGGAAGGCCTCACTTTCGTCGTGACCGGCCGGCTAGAGGGCTTTAGCCGATCAGAGATAGCGGCCAAGATCAAAGAACTCGGCGGGGCCGTTACCGGCAGCGTCAGCAAAAAGACGAGCTACTTGCTGGCAGGTGAAGACGCCGGCTCAAAGTTGGCCGACGCCGAAAGCCTGAATGTGCCCATCCTCGACGAGGAGGCGTTCATGGAGCTTGCCGGCGGCTCGTGAGCGTCCCAAGAACCTAAAGGCGTCTGGACTCGGAGGCTTCCAATCCACGTTGCCAACCTGAATCTTGTCAACTTTCGAAACTACGAAGCCCTGGACCTGGACCTCGGGCCCGGAACGGTCCTGGTGCAAGGCGACAACGGCCAGGGGAAGAGCAATCTACTCGAGTCCATATACATACTTGCGATCGCAAAATCACCCTGGGCGTCATCCGACCGAGAACTAGTACGTCGTGACACCTCGCAACCCGTCACCTATTCGCGCATCGCCGCGGTCGTGAGGCGGACCGGAGACGATCTGAAGCTCCAGATCGACCTCGGCAACCTCGGAACTGAAGTCCCGGACCTGGACGGCAATCCCACGATACAGAAACTGATTCGTGTCAACGGGGCTCCTCGGCGGGCCATAGACTTCGTCGGACAGCTCAGCGCAGTCATGTTCAGCGCCCAAGACCTTGAGGTCGTCTTTGGCCCACCTGCCGCACGGCGACGCTACCTGGACATTCTGATCTCGCAGTTTGACCGACAGTATCTCGGAGCACTGCAGAGATACCAGAGAGTCCTGTCTCAACGAAACCACCTCTTGAAACGCCTGCGGGACGGATCGGCCAGGACGGACGAGCTTGACGTCTGGAACGATCAGCTCGTCTTCGAGGCCAAATACGTCATGGCGAGGAGGGTCGAGACGGTGGCGGGCCTCTCAGAGCTATCCGCCGTGATCCATCTGGAGCTTTCCGGGACCGGCGAGCAGCTAGGACTGCAGTACCGCCCGTCTGCCGACCTGGCCGCCGAGGGCTCGGAAGAATCGCTCGCCGAGCAGCTACGCGGTGCAATGGAAGCCCGGCGCGCCCGAGAGATCGCCCAGGGCATGACGGTGTGCGGCCCGCATCGAGACGACGTCGAGATACGGATCGACGGCCTGGAAGCCGCGCCCTACGCCTCGCGCGGTCAAGCGCGTACCGCGATACTTTCCTTGCGTCTCGCGGAAGCCCAGTACCTCAAGTACCATCGAGGACAGGAGCCTGTCCTGCTCCTCGACGACGTGCTGTCAGAGCTCGACGCCGCCCGCCGTCTCCAGGTAATTCAGCGGGCGTCCCAATACGAGCAGTGTTTTATCAGCACCTCCGACCCTGCCACGGTCGCGGGGCCTTTGCTAGCGCACGCAACCCGCCTGACCATCCACGGCGGCGCGGCCGTAAAGGTTGATTCCGAGCAGGCGGATCCCGCAGGCGAATGAGCAATCAGGTCTCGGTTTCTGCCACCGCGCTAGATGCCGCGGCGAGGCTCATATCCGAGTCCTCGCATATGGTTGTCCTGGTCGGCGCCGGACTCTCAGTTGAGAGCGGCGTACCGACTTTTCGAGGCCCCGGCGGACTGTGGACCCGGCTAGGCCAGCCGAGCATGAACGGCTACCGGCAGTTCCTCGACGACCCTGCCGCGTGGTGGGAGCACCAGATGGACCAGACTGCCGACCCGGCCCGGACCGAGTTTCGGGAAGCCATCGACCGCGCCGAACCAAACTCGGGGCATCACGCGCTTGCCGAGCTGGAGGGCATGGGCCTCCTGAAGATGACCATCACGCAGAACGTGGACAACCTGCACTTCAAGGCTGGCTCGATTCGGGTGGCAGAGATACACGGGAACCGCACCAAGCTGCGTTGCATCGAGTGCGAGTCGCGCTGGCCCAGGGACGAGCTCGCCATCGACTCACTTCCGCCCACCTGCCCCGAGTGCGGCGGTCTCGTGAAGGGCGATACTGTGATGTTCGGCGAGCCCATCCCGCCCGGCGTCTTGGATATATGCTTCGCAGAAGTCGCGCGTTGCGACTGCATTGTCGTTGCAGGGACTTCGGCGACGGTCTACCCGGCGGCGAGCTTCCCCGGTCTGGTCCGCGAAAGCGGTGGGTCCGTCATCGAGGCCAACCCCAACGAAACTCCCCTCACCGACCTGGCCGATGTCATTCTGCGCGGCCCGACAACCGAGGCCCTGCCCCTTATCGTCGAGCGACTAAAAGAGCTGAAGAGTTAGCCATAAACCGGCAGTAGTGCTTTGAGGTCTGCGATCGGGATCGCGTGGCGAACGTTCCCGTCGCGGCCGACCAAGGTTTCGGCGCGCAGCATCGAGTTGAGAATGGCCTCTTCCGTCGCCTCGACGCACCCCCTGAACAACGGAGTCAGGTGCGAATCGTCGACGTCTGGCCCCTCCTCCGCGTTCGCAAATGCGATCACGAAGTCGCCACTGTTGTGGCTGTCAATTCCACCTGCCCTGGCGAGTCCGAAAACTGCCCGCCTCCCGATTCGCCCGAGCTGTCGTGCCGTGACAGGCGCATCAGTGCCGACGACCACCATGATAGAGCCGAGGGAAGACTCGCCGACGCCAGGGGGCATCAAGTTTCGACCCACCTGAGTCCCATCGATCCTGAGCTCTCGCGGGTCTCCAGTGTTGGTCAGGACCAGTACCCCAACCGTGTAACGGTCGGCGGGGAGCTCGCAGATCCGAGAGGACGTGCCTATCCCCCCCTTCCATCCAAATCCGGTCATTCCCGTTCCGGCGCCGACATTGCCTTCCTCGATATTGGGAGTGATCGCATCCTCTATTGCACGGGTCACGTGGAACGGCCGCACGTGCCGGCCGATAATGTCGTTGAGGAAGCCGTCGTTGCACTCGCCGACCACCGGGTTGAAAGAGAAGACCCCCGGGTTCGACCGCGACATGTAGTCGATCAGGCCGTCAGCCACCCGCCAGGTGCTCAGCGTACTCGTCAACGCGATCGGACTCTCGATTACACCGAGCTCGGCAACCTGTGGAAAACCGACAGACTTGCCGAATCCGTTGACCACCTCTACGGCGGCCGTGACCTTCTGCCGGAAGATGTTGCCCTGGTGCGGTAGGACGACCGTCACGCCCGTGCGAACCGGGCCGTGACCGATGAGCAGATGGCCGTCGCCCTCGACGAGTGTCACGTGTCCGACGGAGACGCCCTCGACGTCGGTTATGGTGTTGTTCGCACCACTGGGCAGGAATCCGATGCGCAGACCCAGGTCGGTGGCCCTTGGTCGGGCCTGCTCAGACACTGATTCTTCCATGGTCCCTCTCAGGTGCTCGGCATCCCTACGTAAGAATGAGCCGAGGATACTTCATGCTGCTTGCTTCGACACGTGCGTCTTGCGGGCTGCCTAAAGGTCTACGGAGACGCCTATCAGGCTACCGACACTGAAGGTGATCGCGGCGGCGAACCCACCCGCCAGGAGCATTCTGAGCGCTCCCCAACCGGCGCGGCGCCCAGTCAACGCCGAAAGGGAGCCTCCCACAAGGGCCAGTGCCGCCCCACTCAGGACCGCGCTGATTACGATTGATGCGTTCCCAGCGTCCAGCAAGAAAGGTATGATCGGAAGGACGGCGCCCAAGATAAAGGCGACGAACGAGCTGATCGCCGCGCCCCAGGGAGATCCTAGCTGGGACGGATCGAGCCCCAGCTCCTCCCTGGCCATCGTTTCGAGGGCTACCTCGGGCTGAGACATGATGCGGCTCGCTATGGTTCCTGCCTCTTCCTCGGAAAAGCCCTTGGCTTTGTATATCAAGACCAACTCTTGCTTCTCCTCCTCGGGCCACTCCTCAATCTCGGCCTTCTCCATGCGCAGCTGGTGCTCATAGACATCCCGCTGGGAGCGCATAGAGATGTACTCTCCGGCTGCCATTGAAAACGCCCCGGCCAGGAGGCCGGCGACCCCGGCGAGGAGAACAAACTCGTGCTTGTCCGTGCCACCGGCGACGCCCATGACC
>JAQBTI010000254.1 GCA_027624995.1 Chloroflexota bacterium | reverse complement strand
GAACGTCGCCGGACCCTTGCCGCTCTTCTGTCCCGCCGGCGGACGCCGGAAGGGAAGAAGTCGCGTCTTGTCCGGATGCAGGGTCAGTCCGTAGCGCTCGAGCCGCTTGCCGAGAACCGCCATCACACGCCGCGCATCGTCCTCGTCTTCGAAGCCAATGATGAAGTCGTCGGCATAGCGGATCAGGTTTGCCCTGCCCCGCAGCCGCGGCTTCACCTCTTGCTCGAACCAGAGATCCAGCGCGTAGTGTAGATAGACGTTTCCCAACAACGGTGAGAGCACCGACCCTTGGGCCGTGCCGGTTTCCGACGTGGAGAGTTCCACGCCTTCCAACACGCCCACATGCAAGCACTTCCCGATCAGCCGCATGAGTGACCCATCGGCTACCCGAGCCTCGAGCATCTTCTTCAACTCGGTGCGATCCAAGCTGTCGAAGAAGGACACGATGTCTGCCTCGAGAATCCAACTCACTTCACCTCGGTGTACGATCTGGTCCAGGGCACGAACAGCGTCATGGGCACTCCGCTTGGGCCGGAAGCCGTACGAGCAGTCCAAGAAGTCCTGCTCGTAGATGGCTTCCAACACCTCGCGGATGGCGTCCTGGACCAACTTGTCCTCGAACGCCGAGATTCCAATCGGCCGCGTCTTTCCCCCTTCCTTCGGGATATGGACACGTCGGATCGGCTGATGGCGATACCGTTTCGCCTTCATCCGCTCGTGCAAGTTCCGAAGATTTTCCTCCAGGTCCTGCCCGTACTGCTCCTTCGTGATCCCATCCACGCCGACCGCCGCGTCCTTCCGGCTGCGACGATAGGCTCGCTCCAAGGCGGGCACATCAATCAGATGCGCCAGTGAGTGGAACCGTCCTTCGGGTTCGCGCTGCGCTCGTTCCACTACCCTCAACAGTTCCGGTGACATTTTCTCTAACGTCGATGCGTTAGTCATGGCTCCCTCCTGAAGTTCACATCAACACGGGCCGCCTTTGCTCGGCCGGGTCCAGGCCGATGCCCGTTCCCCGACGTCCTCGCTCGTATGCAGCCCTCCGACTCCCTCAGTCCCGTCGGCCGCGGCTCCGGTCGTCCCTGGCCTTTGGCCTACCCTGGCGCACGTGCCCAAGGAGGACTGAGGGCCTCCCAGGTTACTGGGCCGTCCTCTTCCAGCGTGCCGTAGTCGTAGACCCCGCTGGGTGCGCATCTCTGCTCGCCCATCGCGCAGAGACCGCCGTGGCCTTCAGGCTGCATGAGGCCCTGGGCACCCAATATGAGGTTATTTCGGGGCTGCAAATGCCTACGGCCCACTCGCTTGCGTGCCTACGCATCGGCGACGGCGTTACCACCCCCGCCGCAAGGCTCGCTACCGGTGTGGGCGGGCTGACCCCTCACCGGACGGGTTTCGCACCCGTGGGACGACAGACGAAGTTTCGTGAATCACCGCATCATCACTCCCCTTCGACCAGCCTTGCCTGGTCGCACCATGCACCAACCCCGCCCAACGTTAACTTAACGTTGGGTCTCCCACTGCCGCGGGCTGGTCCAGCTTCCGACAGCGGCCTGATGGGGAATTCGAGACCCACAGGCGTACCAGCTCGTCTCAGACGCGCGAATCATCCTCCGCGATCCCGGACAGGACAACCGGAGCGCGGTCGGGGAACTGGGCCACCAGCGACAGGTTGCCGCCCATCGCCTCGACGGTCTTGCGGAGAGTGGACAGCAATACATCGCTGCGCTTCTCAAGTCGCGAGACGCTGTCCTGAGTGATCCCGAGCTTTTTGGCCACGCGGACCTGCGTGAGCTTGCGTGCGTGCCGCAGCTCCCGCAAGGTCATCTCCTCGGCAATCAGCTCGGCGGCGCGGGCCTCGACCTTCCTGCGTTTGGTTGGGCTTAGTTTCGTGATTTTGTCGTCTACGTTCACAGCCATGACTACTTCCCTTCCTGCTTCAGGCGGACCAGGTGTGCGTCGAAACGGTCGTCGGCCTTCCGGATCAGCCCTTTGTAGAACCGCTTCTTACTGACCCCCGATTTGTCCCCCGCAACGAGCAAGATCGCCTTGCGCTTCGTGTCGAAGCCGAAGGCTACTCTCCATTCACCGTCAGCCGCAGTAAACCGCAGTTCTTTCATATTCGCGTGGCGTGAGCCGTTCAGGGTGTCGACCCGAGGCCGCCCCAACTGCGGCCCGAACTGTTGCAGAAGCCGCGCCAACGCCAGAATCTCCGTCCGCACGTTCTCCTTCAGATCGTCGAACTCCGACTCAAACTCGTCGCCAATCTCAACAACCCAACTCACCTTTATAATATGGCATACATGACATATGTCTTACAAGACATTTTCGGACTCGTTCGAACACCGGGCGCCGGCGTAGTCTTCGCCGTGCGGTGCCAACGCCACGCGCTTGGTGCTTGCGCCGCTCGCTGTTGATGCAGGGTGCTGGCCCCAGGCTGTCGACGCCGAAGGTCTCGTTTTTGGTCAGGCTGTCATCGGCAGCTGGGCGACGAATCGAGACCGACTGGAAGGGAATCGACCCCAAGCCCCCGTCCTCGACGGATGTGCTTTCGAAGCCGGGCTCCCGCGGGCCTTCTCCAGTATTTCTCCAGGACTGGGGTCGACTTCGGGGGAACCGAGGAGACGCGAGGGGACAAGATCGGATGGCGTAAGCCGCGTGATGTCAGCACTTAGAGCCAGAAGTCGTGCACCATCAATGCGTTAAGCTGAAGTTCCTTGCCGCGGTGGGCGAGAAGTGCCCACCTGTCAGTAAGTTCAGAGCCCCGGACATACGCCTGGAATTATCGCTACTCTGTCGCCGCTTGTGTGGCCTCCAGCACCAGCCTGAGTTCGGTGTCGGGGTAGTAGACGTTCAACTCGTTGAGCACGCCGCAGAGGGAGGACAGGGCGCGGTTGTCGCGCGGCGTCGTCATGCTGTGCAGGCGCACCACGAGTTCCCCTCGTTCGTAGTCCGGGAGTAGGTCCGCCGGCAGCTCGAAGACCTGACGCATGAACTTTCGGGCCTCGTCGTCCCGGTAGGGCAGCAAGGGGCCCACCAGGTTTGCCAGCTGCGTTTCAGCGCGGTATGCCACCATCTTCACCGTGTCGGTGATGATCTTCCGCTCGCGCTCCAGCCGCACGATCGGCTCACCGTTCATGGTCTCCCGCACCGGCACGCGAGCAGGGAGCGCCTTGATCTCGGCGGCCAGCTGCGTGCGGACCGAGCGCAGCTGTTTGATCTGCCGCCCCAGCTCCGCATGGGAGATCGTGAAGCCCCGCACCGTGCGACGCGTCTGCTCGGAGTTGTCGTGCGCCTTCTGCCCGTAGGCCTGCTCGGCCTTCGTGAGCTTGGCCTTGACGTGGCCCAGCTCCCGCGTTTTGTCCTTGACCACCGGGTTGGGCACGCTGCGCTCCGGATCCGCCGGTTCCACCGCCGTGGTCGGCAGGTGGTCCAGCGCAAATTCCTGCCGCATGTACCGGAAGAAGTTCTCCTGCTGCCAGCGCGAGAACATCCGGACCGCCACCGTCTCACAAGCGAGGTCGCGCCGGGTCGTCACCACCGAGGTCTGGTGACCGGTGTCGCACAGACGTCTGACCTCGCGCAGGCGAAAGCCCGTCGCCATGGGTACCATCCGCTCGGCCAGCCGATACGTGACCTTCCGGCCGCTCACCTCGACGGTCACGTCCTGGAAGCAGCGACGCTGCCAGTCCCGGTACGGGCCTTTGCGGTAGGTGATCACGTCGAAGCCAGCCTGGTGCCACGTCCGAAACCGCTTCGGACTCCACCCCTCGCGGTCGAAGATCAACGTCACCCGCCGCGCGTCGCCCACCAGCCGGCGCAGCTCGGGGAGCAGCGCCGTGTCCATCATCGCCAGCAAGCCCTCGTTGGCCGGCGCCGTGACGAACAGCAGCGGCTCGGCGTTGGCATCGTTGACCCAGTAGTCCGTCGTGGCCGGCATGCACAGCCGCCGCCGTGGAACGTGGGTCTTGGGGAGCTGGAGGGTGCGCCCGTGGTAGGGCCGCACGTGCCCGTCGAGGTAGAGATAGCCCAGCGCCTCAGGGGCCTCCGTGGCCCAGCGTTCGCTGAAGGCCCGGGAGAAGTCCAGCGCCCGGCCGCGGTCAGCCAACTCGGCCAGCTTCCGGCGCGCCGTCTTCATTTCCGGCGCCCGGTCCAGGCCCAGGACGAGACCGAATTCCCCGGGCGCATAATTGGTCAAGC
>JAQBTI010000253.1 GCA_027624995.1 Chloroflexota bacterium | reverse complement strand
CTTCGAGCCCGTTTGCTCAGAGGTAGGTTACACCGCCTGATTATTTACACACTTTTTGAGGGTACCTCCCGGCCGTCAAGAACACCTGCCTGTCATCCTGAGGAGCGAAGCGACGAAGGAGCTGAAGCCGCTACAGGCGATGGGTTCGTATTCTGCGCACAGCGGCCCTAGATTCCTCGCCTGCGGGCTCGGAATGACATCTTTGGTGCGAACGCCACCCTGAAAGATGAAAATCAGGCCGGGGCCGTCACACGAGTCTGACGAACCGGCGGCGTCCGGCTCGAAGGACCGCGCCGGATTCCAGGGTCGAGGCCGCCACGTTCGCATTCACGGGCTCGTCGTTGACCCGGACCGCGCCCTGATCGATGAGCCTTTTCGCCTCGGCGGAGCTGCTTGCCAGTCCAGCGTTCACCAAGATGTCGCTGAGCCGCTTGCTATTTAACTCAGCGCCTGTCGACAACTCGAAGGCTGGTATGTCTTCGGGAGTCTCGCGGCGCTGCACCGTTCGCTCGAAGTGTTGCTCGGCGGTCTTCGCTGCGTCCGCGTCGTGAAACTGGGTGACAAGCTCCCGCGCCAGCCGCTTCTTTAGCTCCATCGGATCGCCTGTCTGCGACTCTGTTGCCCGCTTCATCTCGTCCAGTTCGTCATCGGGAACGTCGGTCACGTTCTCTAGATAGGCGAGGACCATTGAGTCAGGCAGGGCCATCGTCTTTCCGTATATGTCGTTGGCGGGCTCGGTGATGCCGATGTAGTTGTTCAGGCTCTTGCTCATCTTCTGCACCCCGTCGGTGCCGGGGAGAAGCGGCATCAGGAAGCAATGCTGCGGCCTGTGGCCCATCATGCCCTGCAGGTCGCGTCCAACCAGTATGTTGAACTTCTGGTCCGTTCCACCGAACTCGACGTCCGACTTGACGGCGATGGAGTCGTAGGCCTGGAGTAGAGGGTAGAGCAGTTCGGTGATCGCGATGGGCTGGTTCGCTTTGTAGCGTTTAGAAAAATCCTCGCGGGCCAGGAACTGGGCGACTGTAAAACGACTGGTCAGCTTTATGACGTCGGCTAGCGTGAAGGGTCCAAACCAGTCGCTCTGAAACCGAGTTTCGGTCTTTTCTCGATCCACGATCTTGAAGAACTGGGCCATGTAGGTCTCGGCATTGGCCATCACCTCGGCCTGCGTGAGCATCGGTCTGGTCTGCGATTTGCCGCTGGGGTCGCCAATCTGAGCCGTCCAATCGCCGACGATGAGCACGACCTTGTGTCCCAGGTCCTGTAGCTGTCGCAGCTTGCGCAATGGGACAGCATGACCGACGTGAATGTCCGGAGCGCTAGGATCGAAGCCGATCTTGAGCCGCAGCGGCTTGCCAGTATCCAAGAGCTCGACGAACTCGGACTCGACGATGATCTCTGCTACGCCTCGCTTAATAAGGCGGTTGCGGTCTTTTTCGTCCACTTGGTGCTCCTACGACATCTGTAGCCTGTTTACTGCGCGGCACGGCCACCCAGTATGGCCCTGGTCTGTTCTACGTCTCGGTCGATCTGCTCCAGGAGTGCCTCAACCGAATCGTACTTCTCCTCGTCTCTCAAACGGCCGACGAACTCCAGCCGGACTTGCTGCCCGTACAGGTCGCCCTCGAAGTCCAGGATGCAGGCTTCGATCGTCCGCTCGCCTTCATCGAACGTCGGCCGGGTGCCTATGCTGGTAGCGGCCATGCGGACGCCGTCACGAAGATGCGCACGGGTGGCATAGATACCGTTGCCCGGCACGACCATCCCATCCGGTACATCGAGGTTGGCTGTCGGGATGCCAAGGGTGGCGCCGCGACCTGCGCCTCTGACCACGCGGCCCGCAAGCGCAAAGTCTCTACCGAGCAGTTCTGACGCCTTGGAGACATCTCCCCTTGCAAGCACTTCTCGAATAACGGTGCTCCGGACGTCTTCGCTTCCCTCCCGGAGAAGGTCTACAACCGCTACGGAGAAGCCGATCTCCTTGCCGATCTCCGCCAAGGCCGTTACGTCTCCTTCGCGCTTGTATCCCATAGCGAAGTCGGGGCCCACAACGATTCCGGTCGCATGCAGATGGCGTTGGAGCAGCCCGATGAAGTCGCGAGCACGCAGTTCCGAGAGGGCCAGGTCGAAGGTAATGGGGACGACGAAATCGACTCCAAGGCCTTCGAGCAACTTTACCCGTTCTTCGAGACTGGTCAGGTACTGGGGACGAAATTCCGCATCAAGGAGCTCGGCAGGATGGTCGCGAAATGTGACGACCCCCGTGAGTGTTCCCATCGCGGCGGCCCGATCCATGAGGCGGGCTATCAGGTGGCGGTGGCCCCGATGCACCCCGTCGAATACGCCTATAGTGAGCAGCGACGCTTGCTGCGTCGCCGCCGACGAAAGCTCTTCGTCTATTCTCATCGTGCGGTGTTGCTTGGCAAGGAACGTCACACGGTCGCTTATTTGGCCGGGCTCAAAACGTGCGTTTACGCCTGCACCACCGCCTGCACGGGGCACGACGGATAGTAGCACGGAGTCAGGAGGCCGTCAACCGGCCGGCCCCGCTCCCGTGAATCCGGCCGGTGCTCCGAGGTGCCGGCGCAGGGTCAGGCTGGACGGCAGTATGGCGGCGGTTACGAAGCTCATCGCGATCACCGCCACACCGAGCCCGGACAGGTCAGCAACGATGCCATAGGCCAGCGGCGCAACGACGCTGCCGCCGTCGATAATCGTGTAGTACAGCCCATACAGCCGGGCACGGCGTCTTGCCGGGACAAAGTCAGCCACCGCTGCGTAAAGTACCGACGATGTCCCCTGAAGCGTAAACCCCAGCATCAACACTAGTGGGACCATTGACGCGACCGGGGCGACGAGTGCCAACGCCAGTAGTACTGCGGTCACTCCCTTCGTAACCACCGTTACGTTGATCAGGCCGTAGCGGTCTCCGAGCCATCCGCAAGCGAATTTCCCCGCTGCGCCGCCCACAAAGAACAAGACCAACATCGCGCTGATCTCGGCGATCCCCAGGCCCTTCTCGTCCAGGATGAAGGGCAAGAATACGAGGGCAGAAGCACGGGTGGCGGCGTCGAGGAAGCCTACGAAACTGAGTTTGGCGAAGGCTCCCACTTGCGTCTCGCCCGGGGCGTCGTCAGTCCAGTGGTCTCCGCTCCTGGCGGGCCGGCCGAGGTCCAGGCCGCGCCGGAGCAATGCGGTGCCTGCCATAAAGACCAAGCCGCCGACGCCGACGACCCAGAGGGTGGTCCTCCAGTCGAAGTGGGCTAAAGCCGCCGACGCGACGATGACCGGGGCGGCCATCTTTCCCAGATCACCGGCGAAGTTGACCGTCCCAACCGCGGTCGACCGTCCTCCGCCGTCGTAAGCGCGCGATACCATGCTCGCGGCTATGGGGTGCTGTGTCCCTCCGCCTAGGCCTGCGACGAGGGTTATCGCCAAGAGTGCGATGAAGCCCGGAGAGAGCGCCATCACGATTAATCCGACGGCCACCCAGGCATTACCCAGTATCAGCAGCCAGAGCTCGCTGACCGCGTCGGCCAGAAACCCGGCGGGCACCTGAAGAATTGCCGAGGCTCCGACGAACACGGCCTTCAAGAGCACGGCCTCCGTATACGAGAGACCGAGGTCCGCCTTTATCGCCGGGAGAAGCGGGACCAGGAGCGCGAAGAAGAGATCGCTCCACACGTGAGTGGCGGACCCAAGAAAAAGGATGCGCCTGGCACGGGGCACCCTGATAAATAGTCCGAACAACGAGGGTACCCTCCGCGCGCCCTGAAGGCAGAATCTACCCTAACGGGCTAGGCATCCCCCTCGACCTCAGGTGTTCCGCCCCCCTTAGGTAGATGTTCTTGAGGTCCTGAGCAGGCTTGTCGGTGTTAATGTGAACCAATGCCCGAATGCACATAGCCGGGGCGTCTTTCACCGCCATCTCATGCGCACACATCAAGGCCACGTGGTCCCAGCCAAGCCTCCGCGCGGCTTGAGCGGGAAACTCGGCATTGAGGTCCTGTGTGGCGGTGAACACGGCTGAGGCCACGTCGTCGGCTTCGATCGAATTCGCCTCGATCAGCCGTTCGAGCATTTCCGTCGTGGCCTCGAGGATGGACTCCTTTGTGTTTTCCGTAGCGGTTGTTGCGCCTCGGATTCCTCGCACCTTGGTCATTTCTTCTTTGCACCGTCTGGAATAGTCAGGCCTTCTATGAACTCT
>JAQBTI010000252.1 GCA_027624995.1 Chloroflexota bacterium | reverse complement strand
GTAGGTTACACCGCCTGATTATTTACACACTTTTTGAGGGTACCTCGGTTGGAGGTCGTTGACGAACGGCCGTCGGAACTGCTTCGTATTCTGGTCGAGGAAGGAAGAATGATGTCTTTTCTTCCCGGGCAAGATGACGATGGAACAGATCTCCTCAGTCAACCTGCCGAAGAAGAACCTGATGAAATTGCGGCGCGTCATACCGACTCCAAGCTGCAAACTGAGTTGTCTTCAAGCGAGTTACAGTCTCGGCTCCTCTCCACGTACCGCCTAGCCAATACGTTTATCCAAGAACAGGGCGTCAATACTCTGTTCCTAGCATTGGGTATGGCTACCTGGTACGAGTCCGAGAGCAGCGAACTACCTCGGCACGCGCCATTGCTTCTCATCCCCGTTGAGCTAGCTCGGACCAGCGTGCGGGAGCGTTTTCGCCTGCAGTACACCGGGGAGGATCTCGGAGCAAACCTGTCCTTTATAGAGAAGGCTAGGACTGAATTCAGGGCAGAAGTGCCACTGCTCCCCGAGAATGAGAACCTGGACATCGCAAGTTATTTCGAATTGGTCGCGAGCAGCGTCTCCCACCTCAAATGTTGGGAGGTCGACGACTCGAGCGGCGTTCTTGGTTTCTTCAGCTTCAGCAAGCTCCTTATGTACCTCGACCTTGACCCTGACCGGTGGCCAGAGGACTCCAAGCTCGAAGACCATCAGATAATCCGAGCAATATTCGGCGAAGGGTTCCAGGAGCCAGATTCTGTCTTTAGTTCCGAGGATCAACTGGACGAATATTTGGCCCCTCAAGACGTACATCATGTAGTCGACGCCGACTCGTCTCAGGCATTGGCGATTCTGGATGTCAGCAGTGGCCGAAACATGGTCATCGAGGGGCCTCCGGGCACTGGCAAGTCCCAGACCATCACGAACATGGTCGGTCAGGCGATTGGGGAACATGTTACAGCGACACTGGACGAGACACGGTTGCTGGCGCGCCTCGTGGACGACCTCAACACACTTGCCCTGGCCGAGTCGGGCCAGCTATCGCTGGTAAAGGAGGAGTTAGACATAGCCGATCTCCTCGGCGACGTTGCGTCCGCGTTCGGTAGCCAGGCCGAGTCGGCCGGGATAGGTCTGGAAGCAACCGTCGTCAGTGGCGGCCCGGTTACCGTGCAGGCCGACGCCGGCCAACTCCAGCAAGTCCTCGGCAACCTCGTCTCCAACGCTATCCACCACACCGGCAATGGGGGGATCATCAACGTCAGGGCAGAGTCGGCGAATGACGGCGTCCGCATCGAAGTAACGGACACCGGAGAAGGCATCCCGCCGGAAGACCTACCGTTCGTTTTCGACCGCTTCTCGCGCGGCGACGCCTCGACGGCCAGGTCCGTTCACACCAGCGGCGGCCTGGGCCTGGCCATCGTCCGACAGCTCGTGGAGGCCCACGGCGGCCGTATCGCCATCCGTAGCGAGCCCGGTGTGGGCACGACCTTCACGATCGACCTGCCCGGCGGGTGATCGCGGCGGCGCACCACCTTGACATCCGCCCAGGGTGTGGCAACATAGCGGCGACACACATATCTCACGATTCTGGAGGCATCCATAATGCTGATGATCGATGGCGACTATCCGATGGCTTTCGGCGGTGTAATCATGGAGAGGGACCTGACCCTACCGGTCGATCAGGTCCGTGCCGAACCGACACCGGAGGGCAAGCCGCGAGGATGGAGCAATGACGGCACGATGGCCTCGATTCCCGAGATGCGACGGTCCGGGATGGCAGTGGCGCTGGTCAAGATCAACCGATGCATAGACCGTGGCGATACCGAGTCTTTCTGCGGCCACGCGGGCCACGCCCACGGCGAGGTCAAGACCGACCACCACGCCTACGCAGCGGGGATCGCGCAGCTTGGCTACTATGAGATCCTCGAGGCCACGGGCCAGTCCCGCCTCCTCAAGACACCGGCCGAGTTCAAGGAGCACATGGATGAATGGGAGAGAGCGGCCAGCTACGATGACCTGCGCGTCGGCATGGTCCTGGGTATGGAGGGTGCCGACCCGATCGTCTGGCCCAGTCAGGTCCAGGAGTGGTTCGAGGCCGGGCTTCGGGTGATAAGTCTGTCTCACTACGGCGTGAGCCGGTACTCCCACGGGACTGGCACGGGCACCGACGGAGGCCTGACGGCGCAAGGGCCGGAGCTTCTCCGCGAAATGGACAAGCTCGGCATAATTCTCGACGTCTCTCATACGTCGGACGAGTCGGTCCGGCAGGAGCTCGACATCTTCGAGGGCCCCGTCCTGGCCAGCCACCAGAACTGCCGTGAGGTCACCCCCGGCGAGCGACAATTCCCCGATCACCAGCTAAAAAGGATCATCGAGAGGGGCGCGGTAATCGGCCACTCCATGGACACCTATATGCTCTGGTCAAAGGGGGTGGACTGGGCCAACATCCCGCCCAAGCGCCCGTTTACCAAGGATGAAGTGACCCTCGATCGCATCATCGACAACATCGACCATGTAAGCCAGCTGGCCGGGAACTCGCTCCACTCCGCCATAGGAGGAGACACCGACGGCCAGGGCGGAGCCAACGGCGCACCCAAAGAGGTTGACACCGTTTACGACTACCTGAAGATAGCCGACCTAATGGACGGCCGAGGCTACAAACAGGAGGACATCGAAAACGTAATGTGGCGCAACTGGCAGCGTTTCTTCGAGGCCAACCTGCCCGGATAAGAAGCCGAATTGAAAGATTCCAGTCCTGCGCCGGCAGGCGTCGCCCTGAGTTGAAACGAAAGGTCCTTGACGGGAGCATTGAAAGGTCGGAACTCGTCGGACCGCCAACGTTCGGCGCGAGCTTCGGCGGCACAGGGCCACTCGATCTGCCTGTCTCAAATATGGTCAAGCTTCTTTCGTCCGGTTGACCTGGGCGTCAGAATGACATGTTTCCTAGTCTTTCCGAGTGTCACAAATAGATCGCGGTTGAGCGGGTGTGCAGAGGGCCGCAGCCCCCTCGCCGGGAGTCTGAGGGTGTCCCTCAGGTAGCCTCTTAATCCCCCTTCCTGGCAGGTAGGGGGCAGGGGGATGGTCGAAAGGACTGATTACTGGCGCGTAATGACATTGAAAGATCGCACCAATCACGGGGCCGCCCCAACAGAGGAGGACAAGCATGGCATTTGACACCCTGATCCTGAACGGCACAATCATCGACGGCACAAATACGCCCCGCTACAAAGGCGACGTCGGAATATCCAACGGCCGCATCGAAGCCATCGGACAGCTCTCCGACACCGAGGCGAAAAGGCGCATCGACGCGTCAGGTCACGTTGTGGCCCCCGGCTTCATCGACATGCACTCCCACTCCGACGTGACCCTCTTCGACGACCCCGGCGGAGAGAGCAAGGCCTACCAGGGCGTTACCACCGAGGTCACCGGCAACTGCAGCTACTCGCCGTTCCCGGCCGGAAAGGGCGGGCCGAAGGCCCTACAGGACAACCTGGGCAAGACCCTGATCACTCATACGAAATGGGAGTGGAATACGCTGGACGACTGGGCGAATGCCCTGGAGACCAATGGGATCAGCCTAAACGTCGCTCCACAGGTCGGGAACGCCGCGCTCCAGGTGGCCGCCGGGGCCATCCAAGACCGGCCCGCTACCCGTGACGAGATGCGCGAGATGCAGCGCCTGGCGGCGGAGGCCATGGAGATGGGCGCCTTCTCGCTCTCCACGGGGCTGTCGGTCGCGCCCTCCGGTTATGCCACGACCGACGACGTGGTCGCCCTCTGCCAGTCCATCAACGGGTACGATGGCGCCTTCTATGTCACTCACGCCCGCGTGGGCAATGGGAAGCATCTGTCGTCCATTGAGGAAGCCATCGACATCGGCCAGAGAGGCGAGATCCCCGTACAGTTCTCCCACATGGCCATAATCGACCGTCGGGTGTTCGGAGAAGGGCCGGCGATGACCGACCTGCTCGTGAAGGCCCGCGAAGGCGGGTTGGACATCACCTACGACGTGTACCCCTACACGGCAGCCGGCGCCGGATTCAATCAGCTGATACCCCTCTGGGTGCAGGAGGGGACAATCGAGGACTTCGTGGGACGTATACGCGACCCACAGCTGAGGCCTCGCATCCGAGAAGAGGTCGCCGCCGGACTCGGGGGGCTGGAGCCTCTGTGGGACGCCTGGCACGTGGCTTACATCCATACGGAAGCAAACCGCC
>JAQBTI010000251.1 GCA_027624995.1 Chloroflexota bacterium | reverse complement strand
GAGCAGTGAGAACACATACGTGATCGCTATTATGACCCCGATCTTGAGCCAAGGGATGACGTATCGAATGTTCTCGTTACCTTCCTCAGCCCTTATGTCGCTGATGGCGTTGTGGGACAAAATCAGCCCCAGAACCACACCTATGGCGGTCCCAAAAAGTGCTATGAACGAAGATTCCAACAGGAAGCTAAGCTGGACCATGCGTCGGCGATAGCCGATGGCTCGCAAAACGCCTATTTGCTGGCGCCGTTCTACAACCGCCCTGGTGCTGACGACACCGAGGGCCGCTACACCGACGACCAGGCCAAGCCCCATGAACCCGAGGAAGATGTTGATGAAGGCCCTGAAGGCAGCGACGCCCTCATTCCAAAGGTCCTCCAGCACGTCTACCTCCATGCCGTTCTCCAGGAACGAGGCCTCGAGGTTCTTCGCGATCTGGTCTGTGTCCGCGCCGTCAGCAACCCGGAATTGGTAGGTCGTGATCGGGATGGGAAACGGTACTGCGTCGTCGAGCGCCGCCCTGGATACCAGCATCCCTCCGAACTCATCGAAGGTCTCGTGAATCCGGTCGAGCACGCCGATGATTGTCAGCGACACCACTGCACCAGTTCGAGTCTCCCTGACCTCAATACCCAGAGGCTGCATGGCCTCGTCGTCGTAGAAAAGGTTATCGAAGCGTAGTGGGCGGAAGTCGTCCTCCGCGTCCCTGCGGCTTGGAAGGGCGATGCCCTCGACGACGGTCAGCGTTGGATCGCCCTTCAGGGCTCGCCACACCGTTTCAGGGGAGTCTCCGTACCCGTCGGCGATCAGCTTGAACTTGAACTGGGCGGCGTCGAGAAACGCATCGTCCGCGAGGCGCACTGCATAGTCGCGCCATTGCTGCTGGTTGGCATTGACCTGGCGTACTCCTACGCCCACCATGGTGAGGCCTCCGATGGCCTCGAAGTCCTGGCTTCGCAGCTTCGGCTTCTCCCCGACCGCACGGTGTATGTCATCAATCGGGGTATTGAAGTTCACCGTAGCTTCTATGTCCCAGCCGCCTACGACTGTATCCAGATCGTCGGTAATAGACGCGCTGAACCCTTCGGTTAGGACGGACATCACGACGAGTGTAAAGATGACAAGCGCGAACATGGCCAGTGTGAGACCCGACCGGAACTTGGCGCTCATAGGGTAGGCCACCGCCGTCACGAGAACCGGTCGGAGCTTCCCGACTCGACCTGTGACGAACGACAGAGCCTTTACGAGAAGATCGGCGTTATACATCACCGTGAACACCGCCGCCATCACCATGGCGATTCCAGAGACGAACATCACGTCGAAGCCCCCCTTTAGATCGCCCGTGATGCTTTGAAAGGTGTCCAATGGAAGCGCCCAGAAGATTAGGAGTAGAACCCCAATGCCCGTAAACGCCACTCTGTCCCGCAGATCGGCGCGCAGTCGTGTGTGCTTCAGGACCGTCCACAGCATCAGCCCCAGTCCTAGGACCATCATCGAGACGCCGGCGCCAAAGTATGAGTCCCGTTCCCAGTTCGCGATATTTGCGATCGATAGGAGCAGGCCCAGCAGGAACGTGAGCCATCCCCTCAGTAGATAGGGCCATGAGAAGCGGAACAGGGCTACGATGATGCCTACGATCAGGACTGGGGGGAGCAGAAACAGGAACATGAGCCCCAGGTTGCGCAGGAAGCTGGCGTACCTCCGATGCAATAGGAATCTGACCGCCCGGACGACGAATATGACAGGCTGCATCAGCGCTCTGAGTATCCCGATGAGCCTTACGCTAAACGGCGGCTCGCTCGAGGGGAGCAGCGTGTCTGGCAGGCCTCTGATTGCGACGACGATATTGAGGCGGCTCACGCGATAGGCGGAGAAGCCTATGGTTGCGAGGGTGATGATCATCCCCAGACAGTAGGCGACGATGGCGCTGCGAACCTCGAAGTGCCTGGTCAACTGAAAATCTGCATCGAACGCGGTAATAAACCGGTTAACCGCGGCGACCAATACCGCGCTTACCGCGAGGCCCAGCAGCACACCTAATGCGGCAGAAGCGACGCTATAGGTCGTCCCCTCGAACACGAACATCTTTACCAAGTGGCCGCGCTTCGCGCCGATGGCCCTGGCCATTCCCATCTCAGACCGTCGGGCCGCGGCGAGCATGACGAAGATCAGGAAGATCAGCAAGACCCCCACCATGATGGAGAAGAGACTCATGATCAGAAAGAAGCTAGTGGTCTCGGAACCCGCCTCGTCCGCGTCATCCAGGAGTCTGCGCTTGACGTCAAAGACCTTGAACTCTGTGCGGTCCGCAAAGAGGCTGACCGCCTCTCCTTCGATATGGTTGAACTCCTCTTGCTCCAAGAGCTCCATTATCAGATCGTTTACGTCGTTGTCTCCCAGGAGGCCGATGAGTTTGTCACTGAGCCCGTCACTCTGAAGCTCCCGGCGCAGATCGACCAGGTCCGTCCGGAGGCGCTCCGAAGAGGACTCCTCCTGCTTCTCCAGTGCCAGCAGAAAGGCCTCGTCGTTCAGCAGCTCTTGGATCTGGGATACCACCGCCTTGTCGCTGAAGATCACGCGGAGCTCTTCGGTCACGTCGTCGCTCAGGTCCGCCCCTGTGCGCGCATCGCCCCGGTTGGAGACCGTTATCAGGTTGACCTGGCCTGGCCGGTCGAACACAGCCTGGGCGCGGGCAAGAGGGACGATGAGCGTGGGGTCGACACCCGCGAGTCCACCCTTTTTCACCACCTCCTTCACGTTAAACTCCGTGGGAGCGCCGTCGACGACTACGCGGACCTCGTCGCCGGCTACCGCCACGAGCTCCTCGGCCGCCCTCTCGTTGAGGTAGGCCTGCCTGTCGGACAGGTCCTCCAAGCGCACCTCGTCCCCAGAGAGCGTTGTTAGCTCCCCGAAGCCTCGCGTCAGCGTCAGGTCGATGCCCACGACCCTCATGCGCCCCTCGCTCAGCGACGTCCTAGGGTTGATCGCCGGCGCCACCTCCGCGAGCTGAGGCACCAGACCGTCAATGCTCAGGCCGGCCAGTCGCGCCTGAATTTCTTCGAAGCGTTCATACGTGATGTAGGAGCTGCTACCGAAGCGGTCATCGGCGGCCGCTCGGCTGTACACGATGACCTCGTCGATCGGCCCCAGACCGTCCAGCGCCGTGCTGCGAATGGAGTAGGAGATGGTATCGCCCGTGCCCAGGGCCGCGGCCACGATCAGCGTGCTTAGCATCACACCGATCACAATGAGGACCGTCTGGCCCTTCCTGCGGGGTATGTTGCGGAGGCCGAGCTTCACCATTATGGGGTTGCGCAGCGCGAGCCACAGGATAACGCCGATCCCGGTGAGGAAGGTCGCCAGCAAGACGACCATCAATATGTTCATAGACAGGCCGAATAGCTCTTCCATCGCTTACCCGTTTATCTCCAACTGGAGATCAGCCGACTTTATTAGCCTTCCCACCTGACGCATGGCCATCGTCCACGATCGCGCCGTCGCGCATGCGGACGATCCTGTGAGCGCGGTCGCCTACGTCCTGTGAATGAGTCACGATCACGAACGTTTGTCCGTTGGATCGATTCAGATCAATCATAAGGTCTACGATCTGGTCGGCCGTCTCGCTGTCAAGGTCGCCGGTAGGCTCGTCGGCCCACACAATCGTTGGCTGGTTTACGAGAGCGCGTGCTATAGTCGCTCGCTGGCGCTCTCCTCCCGACAGCGCCGCGGGAAGGTGATGCGCTCTCTGGGACAGTCCCACGGTCCCAAGGATCTCCAAAGATCGCTGTCGCGCCTCGCTCGCGGCGACGCCAGACACCAGGAGCGGCATCTCCACATTCTCGACCGCTGTCAGTACAGGCAACAGGTTATAGAGTTGAAAGACGAATCCCATCCTCCGTGCGCGGTAGTCGCTCCGCTCGTCGTCGGGGAAGTCGTGTAGCACCACACCCTCGATCAAGACCTCACCCGAATCGATTTCGTCCAGGCCCGACAGGCAGTTGAGCAGTGTCGTTTTCCCGCAGCCACTAGGCCCCATGATGGCCACCATCTCGCCCCGTTGTACCTGGAGGTCCGCCCCGTTCAAGGCGTTCACCTTGACCGCGCCCGCGCTGTAGGTCTTGTATATCTCCCGGGCGACGATGATGTCAGACTCGTGGTTCCCCTGGAGGTACCCTCAAAAAGTGTGTAAATAATCAGGCGGTGTAACCTACCTCTGCGCAAACGGGCTCGAAG
>JAQBTI010000250.1 GCA_027624995.1 Chloroflexota bacterium | reverse complement strand
GCGGTCGTGTATTTCCAGCCAGACTGGAGAGGTCCGGACCGCCTGGAGATCCAGCGCCGGCTGCTCGGAGGCGAGCCGCGAGTCTACGTCCAGGTCATTGGCAAGAACGGTGAGTTCTATGTAGATCCCCTCAACATCCAGGAGGGGGAGATCGAGATCGTGGCGCGTCGCGTGAGGGAAGTGCTGGTTCACGCAAGCTCTGGCGGCTAAGACGATGGGATGGCAGTCTTCAGGCAAGGTATCCTTCTGGCGGTTGCGCCTGGTCAGTAACGGACCACCTGCAGCTTCGGCCAGACAGAATAGAGACCAAATGACGGACGATACGTTACTCGCAGAAATTTTGGAGCCCGGAGAGGCGGAGTTGATCGCCACAGGGTTCACCTTTACCGAGGGTCCCGTCTGGCACCCGGACGGCTACCTGGTCTTTTCAGATCCTGGCGGCTCCACTCAATGGAAAGTCAGGCCGGGCGAGATGCCGACGCTTATTCGGGAAGGCGAAAGTCCCGATGGCTCAACGATTGATAGCAGAGGGCGTCTCATCACCTGTGACCAGTACGGCCGCAAGGTTGTGGCGGTCGGGGATGACGGCAGCGTTGAGACCCTGGCCGACAGTTATCAGGGCAAGAAGCTGAACATGTGTAACGATGTGGTGGGTCACACCGACGGCAGTCTGTACTTCACCGATCCCGACTGGGCCCTTGAACCTGAGGACCGGGAGCTGGGCTTCCCTGCGGTTTGGCGACTGTCGCCGGACGCAGACCTGACCTTGCTAACTCGCGAAGTTGCGTTTCCCAACGGGCTGGCGTTCTCGCCGGACGAGAGCCTCATGTATGCGGTTGACACCCGCCCGGACCCTCACATCAAGGTATTCGATGTGAAGCCGGACGGTACGCTCGGGAATGGCCGACGGTTCGCTGACGTTCCTTATATCAAGGCCCCCGATGGCATGACTTTTATCCACCCCGTGACGAGGAAGCCGCGTGCGGCCCATGAGATAGGCGGCGTACCGGATGGAATAAAGGTGGATATCAAGGGCAGGGTATTCTGCACCGGTACGCACGGCGTCTGGGTCTTCGAGCCTGACGGTACTGTCATCGGGATCATCAGGACTCCCGAGTTACCAGCCAACTGCTCCTTCGGCGACGACGACTGGCGTTCTCTGTACATCTGCGGTCGGATGTCGGTGTTCCGGGTTCGACTTAAGACGCCGGGCATGCCTGTGCCTCCCACCCGTCTCGCTCCCACCGCAAAATAACCGCCAGTACCGTAAGGGTTGGGATCGATCGAGTTTGGAAGGGGATTCCTCCACAGGGCGTCACCTGAAGCGCTCAGGGAAGCTGTTCCCAATCTCCACCGATGGTGTCGAAACGGCGATAGAGTTCCTGCACCGCGACCTGCGGAATCGGCAACTTCGTCTCGAAGAGTGCTAGGTTGCTTAACAGGTGCTCCGTCTTTGTGGTTCCGATCAGGGCAACATCGAATCCGTCGTGTGCCATGGTAAAGCCAAGCGCCAGCAGAACAGGATCAGCAGGTGCTCCCAGAATAGCGCCCAATGCATCCATCTTCTGCGAGCGTTCTAAGTTACTGGCAAATTGGGATGAGGGATTCGGTGTTCCAGGCTTTGCCCCCCAGGCTCCGTTGGCGATCGTCCTCTTCACAATGACGCCCATCCCCATCTGACGAGCCCTGGAAAATAGCGTCGTCCGCGCCCGCTGGTCAACCAGATTGAACGAAGTCTCGAGAGCGTCGAAAAGACCGCTGTCAATGGCCCACTGCGCGGCCTGGTTGTCCCCACTGTAGCCGACGAATCGCGTCTTGCCTGCGTCTCGGGCGCGGAGTAGCGCCTCTGTGACCTCCCCTCGCTCAAGAACCTCCGCATCGCAGGAATGAAGCTGAATCAAATCTAAGTAGTCTGTCCTGAGCCTCTTGAGACTACGGTCTATGTGCCTGTCGATAGTTTCCGCAGTCCAGGGCTCAGCTTCGGTGATGAGGCCGCATTTCGTCGCCAGAATGTATTCGCCGCGGCGGTGGGCGACCGCACGGCCAATCCGTTCTTCGCTGTCGTCGTAGCCGGTCGCAGTGTCGAAGAAATTGATCCCTGTATCGAGTGCGGTATTGAGCAGCTGGCTTACCTGTGGATCGGAACCCGCAGGGAGCTTGCCAATCTGGAACAGACCCAGGCCAATCCGGCTAACCTGCAGACTCGTCTTGCCCAGCGTTCGATATTCCAACTTTCACTCCGTGAATCGTACAGGCACGCACAGTAATTACCTGACCCGGATGATTCGATAACATGCCTATCCGGTTGACTGACATGAACGCTACATATTGTGTCCAAAGAGGCGGATCGGGAATGTGCTCGTACCACATTTGGTGGCTGTGTCAGTCAACCGGATAGGCATGTTCGATAATCGCCGCGCCACTGGCGCGGCGAT
This sequence comes from Chloroflexota bacterium, assembly GCA_027624995.1. Lineage (GTDB taxonomy): Bacteria > Chloroflexota > Dehalococcoidia > Lucifugimonadales > CATQGZ01 > CATQGZ01. Next base: position 1,819 of record JAQBTI010000250.1, on the reverse strand, counting down.
TTCGTCCGGCCGGCGTGTTGCTGCGCGTCCGTACCAGGACTATCTCGGTGACCAGGGCTGATCGACAATCAGTTGCTCCATATTACGGCAGCGGCCAGGTGCGGGGCGGCGAGAAAGTAGAGGGTCCTGCGGTCATTCCGATTGCCCATCGTCAGGGCGCCGTTCTTGTCCCCGCTCTTCGAGGAACCGGTGGGCGGTTAGCGCAATCGCCGCCACCGCGGTCGGGTAGGTTTCGGGTGAAATGTCGAACTTCTGGTGGTGTGATGGATACTGCGTCGCCGGATTATCGTCCGCGGTTCCCACCATGTAGAACACGCCCGGGGTTCGGCGGAGCCAGTGAAACATCGTATCGGCGGCCAGTCGCGGCTGCTTCATGTCCAACACGGCCGCCTCACCAAGCCCTTCTATCAACGCCTGCCTCATAGTGCTCGTTTCCAGGCTGGAGCTCACCACGGCAGGCATCGGTCGCACCCCGAAATCCAGCTCGTACGTCGCTCCAAACGCGTCGCAAATACCTTTCACGAGCCGTTCGACCTGGGCTGGCATGCGCTCTCTCAGGCCGATGTCCGAGAACCTGAACGAGCCCTCCAGGACAACTTCGCTGGCGATCAGATTGGACATCCTGCCGCCGTGCACCGTCGTCCAGTGAAGGCTAATGGCCTCGTTGATATCCATGTGAGCCATCAGTCCCTGAGTGGCGGTGACGATCTGGCTGGTCACGTAGATCGAATCGATACCATCCTGGGGCACAGCGGAGTGGGATTCTCGGCCGCGCACGGTCAGCCGCACGACATCGTTTCCCGAAAACACGACGCCCGGCTTCAGCGCCACCGTCCCGGCCCTCCAGTCCGGAAAAAAGTGGGCGCCGAACACCGCGTCAACATTCGGGTCCTCAAGCGCGCCATCATTGATCATCGCCTCTGCCCCGCATATTTCATCCGGAGGTGTCGCCTCCTCGGAAGGCTCGAAGAAGAACTTCACAGTCCCCGGCAGCCGGTCCCGGACGCCAGCCAGTACCGTGGCGGCGCCGAGTAGCGAGGCTACATGGCCGTCATGTCCGCAAAGGTGCGCGATGCCTTCGTTTTCGGACTGGTAGGGCGTGCCGCACATGTCCTGCATTGCCAGAGCGTCCATTTCAGCACGGAAAGCGACGACAGGTCCGTCCCCGCCGCCGCCATCGAGAGTCCCGACGATGCCGGTGCGGCCCACTCCGCGCCGAACGTTTACCCCGATCCGCTCCAGTTCAGCGGCGCAGCGTTCCGCTGTGCGGTGTTCTTCGAACCTGAGTTCGGGATGGCGGTGCAGGTCCTCGCGCACATCCTGCACCCACGGCGAAATCTCGCGAGCCGCGTCTACGATCTGTTTTCCTGTTCGAGCGATTTCTGACACTTGATAACTCTCCGTGGCGACCTCTTGCAAACGAATGTGGGTCGATTGTCGCGCTCTATCAGAGGGTTCAGACACACGGGTTGTGTCCGAACTGTGGACGCGTGAGCGACGTGACCTCCCTGAAACGGAACCGGTGGAAAAGTCCGACACTGGATGTTTTAGGGGAGGTTCGACACGCCCGGAATGGGTCATTCACCGGAGCAGATAGTAATCCACCTCAGCAGGAACTGGTTCTGGTTGAAACAGTACCCGCCGAATCCTTCGACGGTCAGTGCCAAGAAGTTGCGGGCATCGACACCCTGGACCTGAGCGCCACAGGCCGGTTCTTACCGGTTCTGTCAGAACTCAGGGCACGGGGCAGAATAGCATCCTCCAAACCTAGCTGAGGAGCTGTCCATGTCATGCCCGCGTTGCCAGTCCGAGTCTACCC
>JAQBTI010000249.1 GCA_027624995.1 Chloroflexota bacterium | reverse complement strand
AGGGGAGAAGGGATAAGAGTCTGTTACCCACTCAGGCCTCCAGAGTCGCGGAGCGATACGAGGCTGGCTTCCATGGCCTCCAGCGTGAGGGAAAGCTCGGTGTCACCGTGGGCGGTGGATGAGCCGAGCCGGCCACCGCCGCCGAAGACGTTGTGCCGCCGCATTTGGGCGGCCAGGCGGTCTTTGAGCCCTCGGTTCGTGGCCAGCGAGCTACGGTAGTCGGTTACGGGCTCCGTGGTGAAGAACCACTCGACGGTGTTGGCCTCTCCGGTCATCTGCACGGGGAGGTCGAATCTCTGGAACAGCTCTTCCAGACCGTCGCGAAGCCGGTTGCCGTAGGAGGTAAGGTGCTCGTAGGTGCCGGGCTCGCGCAGTCCTTTGATGGTGGCGACGGCCGCAGCAGTCGATACGGCATTTCCGTGGAAGCTGCCGAGTGAGAATATCCGTGCGTCGTCGGGCGAGGCCGGATCGAGATAGCTCATGATCTCTTCGCTGCCTGCTACTGCGCCTATGGGGTAACCGGACCCCAGACCTTTGCCGAAGGTGGCAAGGTCGGGAGTCACCCCGTAGTACTCCTGAGCGCCGCCAAGTGCGAGCTTGAATCCGGTGCCGACCTCGTCGAAGATGAGGGGGACGTTGTGCTCGGTGGCCAGTTCACGCATCCCTTCCATGAAGCCGGGACGGGAGGACAGCCCGCGCATGACCGGCTCGAGGATAATTCCCGCCAGGTCGTCGAGGTTGTTTCGGACGATCTCGGCTGTAAGATCGAGGTCGTTCCACGGCGCAATCAGGACGTGGTCCTGCCGGCCTGCCGGTATGCCGAGTGAGTCCGGGTCGGCCGCCGGATAGTCGGGCCAGCGGTCCGGATAGCCGTAGTTCGTGCTGAACAGCAGCTCGTCGGCGAATCCGTGGTACGCACCCTCGAACTTGAGTACCTTGTTCTTGCCGGTATAGGCGCGGACGAGGCGGAGCGCCAGCATTACGGCCTCGGTGCCCGAGTTGATGAACCGGACTTTGTCCGCGCAGGGCACGACTTCGACCATCATCTTGGCCAGCTCAATGGCGGGCTGTGTAACGTGAGTGAAGGTGTTGCCCCGTTCGGCCTGCGCCTTGACGGCCTCAACGACCGATGGCGGGCAGTGCCCGAGCATCAGCGAGCCGTGGCCCAGCATGATGTCCAGGAGCCGCCGGCCGTCGGTGGTGTAAACGTACGCCCCACTGCCGTGGGAGAAGAGGAACTCGGGCGCCGAGTCCGGGTTCTGGGACAGCGTGTGGTACGTCCCGCCTGGCAGGTACTCGGCGGCCTGATTGACCGCAGAGATCGCGGAGGACGCTGAGGATTCAGGAATTCCTTGGTCCTCCGCGATCTCTGCGTGCTCTGCGGTGGGCTCCGATCGGCTAGACAACTGCGATGGCCTCGACCTCGACAAGAAGCTCGGGCTTCACGAGGGTGCTGACGCCGACTGTGGCGCTGGCGGGATAGTCACTGCCGAAGACCTCGCCGCGTACCTTAGAAAACCCGGCGTACTTGCTCATGTCGGTGACGAAGGTGGTTATCTTAACGATATTGTCGAGGCCCGCCCCGGCCTCCTCGAGTAGCTCGCTGATGCGGGCGAAGATGTGGCGGCTCTGGGCCTCCATGTCGCCAGGAGCGATGACGTCGCCGTTATCGTCCATGGCGACGGTCCCCGATATGAATACGAGCCGTCCGTCTGGCACGACGACTCCGGCTGAGTAGGATGCGCCTGTGGGTTTGCCGAGCGTTTGACGCCCCATGGTCTGTCCTCCTAAATGAGACTGGGGCTAGTCTAGGTTCGCGTCCCAACGAGTGTCAAGGTGTCTTGGGCGGTAACGTATAGGGACGAGCTTGTAGCCTTTGACATACCCTACGCTTGATAGTTGTAGACTCTCTTAGCACAATGACTGTGGAGAGGAACCACGATGAGGTACGTTGTTGTCTATGAGGAGACAGGCACCGGGTGGTCTGCCTACGTGCCCGATCTGCCCGGGTGCGTGGCGGCAGACGAATCTCGCAGGGAGACCGAGCGCCTCATCCGGGAGGCAATCGACCTCCACCTGGAAGCCATGCGGGAGGATAACGAGCCCATTCCGGAGCCCGGCACGTGGACTGAAACGGTTGAGGTGCGAGTATGAGCACTTCAATTACTTTGATCCTGCGATGACGACGGAGAGTTACTAATGACCCCGAACGATACCGTGCAGAACCGGCTCGATTTTGATGACGCGCAGTCCGTCGCAGAGCGGGGCTTGCAGGTGGTTAGTGCCCAGTTCCTCAGCGTCGAGCCATTCACCAAGAACATCTTTGAAGGCTTCGACGAAATGCGGGCCCTGACCTACTCGGTCAGTACGCCGATGATCGTCCGAATGCTGGACAGGTACTCATTCCAGCGGTTCGAGTGCGTCTTTGGGTACGAAGGGGGCCTCGGGCGTTTCGCCACCGTGATCGCTTTCCAACAGTTCCTGAAGAACCAGGTTAGGGAATGCGCGCTTCAACTGGAAGATGAGAGCCAACGAATAGTCCTAGAGAAAATCCACGGCGGCACGGCCCAGTTCTATGTGGTCAAAGACAATATCGCTCACTCCAAGCTCTACCTTCTGAAGTCGGCCGACCCCGAGCGCCGCAGGGTGATCGTAGGCTCGGCCAATCTATCGGAGCGCGCCTTCGGCGGAAAACAGGCTGAGACGCTGCTGGTCTTCGATGACGACGACAAGGCCTGGGAGCACTACTCACGTGAGTATGAAGCGGTCAAGGAGACCGCATCGGACCGAATCGACCTGCCTGTCGACCTGCGGTCTGCGGAGATCGCATTTACGGACACTCCAGTCTTGCAGGACCCGGGCGTGACGGTGTTCCTACCACCCCCCATAGACGAACTGACCGTTCCTCAGGTCGTGCATAAGGTGGAAGAACTCGCTGTGCCAGTGGATCGAGTTGTCTCTCCCCTGGTAAGCCGTGAGAACGGAAGGTATATCCTCACACCGGCCGTCAAGGCCGAGATCAAAAAAATGCGCTGGCGAAAGGGTCAGCAGGAGGACGACGAAACCAGGCCGACGCATCTCACGATACACCAGGAGTCTCGATACGTATCCCTCTCGGGAATTCCGTTTTCCCTCGATGCCGATGATGAAGGGCTGAGGCGAAGCGCTGGCGCGATCGTGGAGTATTTCAACAACTACGAGTTGGGCTTTGTCGGCGACGTACGTCGTCTGCAGCGGGACTACTTCATGTTCATGTCTTGGCTGTATGCCTCGCCGTTCATCTGTGATCTCCGCGCCCGCGCCGTAGTCGGGGGCGGCAACATCTTTCACTACCCATCGTTCGCCGTAATCTATGGGAAATCGAACTGCGGCAAGACCAGCCTTGTCGATACCCTCATCACCAGCATGTTCGGGCATCCCAGCACCGTGGACAAAGACAGCTTCACTCGCGGCATGTTGCGGGGCCTCCAGCAAAACTACGGACGTTACCCGGTCGTTTTCGATGACATAAACCGTCGTCGCTTCAATAATCACGGCCTGGACATCGTGAAGGATGAAAATCTGCCCCCGGTGCAGGAGCATCCCTGTTTTGTCGTCTCCATGAACGCGGAGCCACAGTCGTTCCAGGACGAGGTGGTCAAGCGATGCCTGATGATCTACGCCAACACCTCGTTGCCTACGCACGATTACGCCCTCGCTGACGAGCTTCACTCCAGCGTGGAGAAGATTCGAGATAAGCTGACCACCGACTTCTACCGGCGATACCTGGCCGCTGTTATGGAAAAGCTCGATGCCGATTCGATGCCGGGAGACATCCTTCGCATGTCGTCGGACACGATATGCGAGGTCTTGGACGAGTTCGTCGACGGGGAGCTTCCGGACTGGTGCCGGCCGGTCACGTGGAGCGAGTACGCCGGCAGCCGATACGTAAGGGCAGCCCGGCGTCTGTCTGCACTGCTGGCGCCGGAAAACTATCGCGACGTCGTGGACGGCGAGCAGGGATGGACGCTGCGGGCCGATACCGTAGTTGTATGGGAGAAGGCCGACGCCTTTGGGCGCACTTCGATCAAGGGCGAGATACCTGATTTCCTCTACGACGACACCTCCAGCGTCGGTGACACATTCGTCCTGTGGCGCAAGCAGACCGAGGAGTTCCTCAACAAGCCGATATCGGCGCCGGGCTTCAAGTGGTGGCCCTGGAGGCGATAGCTTTCGGTTGACGGGGCTGTAGTGGGCCGGGGCCAAGGCGTCAGCCTCGCGCGCG
>JAQBTI010000248.1 GCA_027624995.1 Chloroflexota bacterium | reverse complement strand
GGCATCTGATGTCCACAGTTGCGCCTCCAGGGCTCTTCACCGGCCCTGACGCCCCTGACGAGTCTGATCTCTACAAGTGCGTCCACTGCGGCTTTTGCCTTCAGGTCTGCCCGACCTATATCGAGACCGGACTGGAGACCGAATCCCCTCGGGGCAGGATTGCCCTGATGAAGGCCGTCAACGAAGGGCGGATAGATATCACGCCCGGTGTCGTCCGTCACTGGGACCTGTGCATCCAGTGCCGAGCCTGCGAGGTCGCGTGCCCCTCCGGCGTCCCGTACGGTAGGCTGATCGAGGCGACCATGAGCCAGGTTCAGACCCGGCGAAAAGCCGGGCTGCTCACGCGGCTGGCGTCGAACATCTCCCTGAAACATCTTCTTCCGCACCAGCGCAGGCTGACATTTTTGTTCAAGGCATTGAGGGTCTATCAGAGGTTCGGATTCCAGTCTCTGATCAGGAAGACGCAAATGCTGAGGATGCTCCCAGGTAACCTGTCGGAGCTGGAGGCGTCGCTGCCCAGGGTGCAGCCTGGTTTCTTCAAACCCACAGGCCGCGTTGTCCAACCCCAGGCCGAGAAGAAGGCCAGGGTCGCCCTGTTATCCGGCTGCATCATGCCGTTGGTCCACGGACCTGAGATGAGTGCGGTCGTGCGGGTTCTCGCCCGCAACGGCTGTGAGGTCACGACCCCGGAGGCCCAGGTCTGCTGCGGCGCAATCAACTCGCATGTGGGCGATCTGGAGACTGCCCGCAGTCTGGCCAGGAGGAACATCGACGCCTTCATGGCCGACAGCGTCGATGCCGTCGTAGTGGCGTCCGCGGGCTGCGGCATTCGCATGAAGGAATACGGCCATCTCCTCCGCGACGATCCGCAATACGCGGAGCGGGCCCAGCAGATGAGCGAGCTGGTCAAGGACGTTCACGAGTTCCTTGTAGACCTGCCCTTCGATCCGCCTAAGGTTGGGCTCGACCGAGTTGTTACCTACCAGGACTCTTGCCATCTTGCCAACACGCAGGGAGTCACACGACAACCACGAGATTTGCTGACCTCCATCCCTGGAGTGAAGCTGGTCGAGCTCCCGAACGCGGCCATGTGCTGCGGTGGTGGAGGGACATATACACTCACCGAGCGGGAAATGTCGCTCCGGGTGCTGGAGTCGAAAATGGCGGCCGTGGCCTCGACAGGGGCCGACATCCTGGCTACTGCGAATCCCGGATGTCTCATCCAGCTCGACTATGGCTCGCGTAGGGCGGGACTCCCGCTAAGGGTCAAATACGTCACCGACTTGCTCGACGAAGCCTACCAGGCCGAGGAGCGCCGATAGGCGATATCTCCTCCCCTCCATGGTGAGGATCAAGGTGGGGCTCCCCAGGAGGCCGGAACCGTGGATCTCGGTCTTAACGGAAAGGTCGCGCTCGTGACCGGAGGCAGCGAAGGCATCGGCAAGGCCGCCGCCTCCGCGATGGCCGCCGAAGGCCCGAAGGTAGTGATCGTTGCCAGACGCCTGGACGTCTTGGAGCACGCCGCCGCCGAGATAAGACAGGCCACCGGCGGCGAAGCCACTCCGTTGCAGGTCGACGTTACATCCCCTGAACAACTACAAAGCCTTTTCGATCAAGTCATGAAGTCCTACGGCCGCATCGACATCCTTGTAAACAACGCGGGAACGTCCGCCGCGGGCTACTTCGAGGAGGTCGACGATGAAGGATGGCATGCGGATTTGGACCTGAAGCTCTTCGCCGCAATCAGATGCTGCCGTCTGGCAATTCCGCACATGAAGCGCCAGGGCGGCGGCCGCATCATCAACGTGACGAATCTTGGCGCGAAGGCCCCAGAGGACCGGTCGGTGCCGACCTCGGTCAGCCGTGCCGCAGGCATCGCGCTGACGAAGGCGCTTTCAAAGGACTATGCCGCCAACAACATCCTCGTGAATACCCGTTTGCATTGGCCTCATCAAGAGTGGCCAGCACGAGCGACGATGGGAAGCTCAGAGGGCCAAGAATCCTCTACTGACGCTGGATGAGTGGTACGCCGATTCAGGCGGCAAGGTGCCCCTCGGACGTGTCGGAGAGGGCAAAGAGGCCGGAGACGTCATCGCGTTCTTGGCCTCAGAGAGGGCGAGCTACATAACCGGCACGGCCATCAACGTAGATGGCGGGACCTCCGCTGTGGTCTAACCTGGCGTGGAAGAACTCTCTGGCAATGGGTCAGACGGCCCCCGTCTGACCGCGCTGCCGGAGAGCGTGGTCTGCTAGGACTAGGGCCATCATCGCCTCGACGATGGGCACCGCCCTTGGCAGGACACACGGGTCGTGCCGCCCGCGCCCTTGTATTACGGTCGGATTACCGTCCTCGTCAACCGTATCCTGTGGCTGCATGATCGTCGCCGGTGGTTTGAACGCAGCTCGGATAACGATGTTTTCTCCGTTGCTGATGCCACCCTGAATGCCGCCCGACCGGTTCGTCCGAGTGCGGATGCGCCCGCCGTCATTGTAGAACGGATCGTTGTGCTCCGAGCCGGTCAGCGTGATTCCTCTGAAGCCTGAGCCCACCTCGACCCCCTTGCAGGCCGGAATCGACAGCATTCCCTTGGCAAGGTCGGCCTCTAGCTTGTCGAACACTGGCTCGCCGAGGCCGGCCGGGACGTTGCGGGCCACTGCCTCCACCACCCCGCCCAGAGAGTCCCCCGCCTTACGCGCCTCTTTGATTCTCTCGATCATATGGACCGCAACATCCGGGTCCGGGCACCGCACTATGTTGGACTCGATGTCTTCGGCCGAGACCGTGTCCGGGTCCACGTCGGCCTCAATTTTCCAGACCTGCTTGACGTAGCCAACGATCTCCAGTCCGAACTCCCTTGCTAGGACCTTCTTGGCGATCGCGCCTGCCGCCACCCGTCCGATGGTCTCCCGGGCGCTGGCCCTGCCTCCACCCTTCCAGTTCCGGATGCCGTACTTGGCCTTGTAGGTGTAGTCCGCATGCGATGGCCTGAACACCGTTCGCATATGCTCGTAGTCTTTGCCGCGGGCGTCTTCGTTCCAGACACCGATCAGGATCGGCGTGCCTAGGGTGAGGCCGTCGAAGACACCCGATAAGATCTCGGCTTTGTCGCTCTCCCTGCGCTGCGTCGAGATATCGCTTTGCCCCGGCCTGCGGCGGTCAAGGTCCTTCTGAATGTCGTCGATGGACAGCGGGAGACCTGGAGGACAGCCGTCCACGACCACGCCTACAGCGTCGCCGTGGGACTCTCCCCAAGTTGTCAGGCGGAACATATGGCCGAAGGTGTTGCCCATTTGCCTGTCACCTAACGACGGAAGCTCTTCACCGCTCGGTGAATGCTACCATCAGTTTCGCCTCTATGGTAACATCAGGCTACTGCAAGACAGGTCCTGTCGATACGAATCGGGTCCGGGCTGAACACCTGCGAGTACCTTTCCTTCGGGAGTGAGTGCCGCTCGTAGCCCGGGCCCATCTTATTTGTCAGCCCCATGGCCCTGGCTGGCTAATCGGCCTCAAACAAGGACCGCAGAAGTCGGGACTGGCGGATGATGGACTGCAACGTGCCGGTACGGAGCTCCCCATGGTTCGGCACCGGAGTCGTCACTGTAGAGCCCTCGGTTCTTTTCTGCATCACCCAATGGCTGCCACGTTGGCGGACTTGGGTGAACCCATTTCGTGCCAGAATGTCGCAGACCTCTCTGCCGGAGAGGACTCTCAATCTACGCAACCGCGACCTCAATCCTGGTCACGTAAATCTCTGAGTGCAGTCTTTCCTTGATTTCGGCCGGGCTCGCCTCCTCAAAGAAGAGCTCGAGGGCCTCCTTCAAATTGCGCTGCCCCTCCTCGACGGTATCCCCCTGGCTGGCGATGTCGAGCTCCGGACAGAGAGCGACATAGCCGTTTCCGTCCCTTTCGATCAGTGCCGTCAGGTGGTGGGTTGTTGTCATGTCGGACACCTCCTTCACCCTCATTCTACAATGCCCAACGTCTTTCATACGTGCCCGAGCCTCCGGCTGGCCTCTGCTATACTGTTGGTCACCTTGCGAGCAGTCCGGTCCGGTGCCCGCGCAAAGGGGAGTCATGCGGTGGCAGAGCATACTGAAAATATTCGGCTGACCAGCCTAGCCAAGTGCGCCGGCTGAGCATCCAAATTTAGTCCAACAGACCTGGCGCAGGTGCTGCGCCAGCTGCCTGACGTCACACACCCCAACCTGCTCGTAGGGCCGGGGACGAAGGACGACGCCGCCGTCTACAAGATGGACGACGACC